>DATMJR010000213.1:0-5334 GCA_035553775.1 Miltoncostaeaceae bacterium
GTCACCGGCAGGTCGAGGCGGGCGGCGGCGTGCGCCAGCACGACCGCGTCGCGCGGCGCGCAGCCGGCGGGGTCGTTGTTGAAGTACACCCACACGTCCTCGTCGGCGGTGAAGGTCGCGGCCAGCCGCCGCGCCCACCCCTCCATCGCCCGCCGGCCGTAGCAGGGGCGGGGGGCCGCCCGGCCCTCGTGCAGCCGCAGGTAGCCCCAGTCCGCCGTGCGCCGCACCCGCGGCCGCCATGCGGGGCGGTCGGCCATGCACCAGGCGGCGCCGTGGCGCTCCAGCAGCGCGGCCGTCTCCGGCACCTCCCAGGAGGGGTGCCGCGGCTCCACCGCAACGCGCACACCGGCCCCGAAGGCGCGCAGGGTCGCCTCCAGTGCGCCGAGGTCGCGGCGCATGTCCGGCGGCAGCTGCACCAGCACCGGGCCGAGCTTGGGCCCGAGCGGCGCCGCCACCGACATGAGCCGCGCCACGGGCTCCTCGGGGTCCCGCAGGCGCCGGACGTGGGTCAGGTAGCGGCTCGCCTTGACGGCGAGCACGAAATCGTCCGGCGTCCGGTCGCGCCACGCCGCGAAGGTCTCCGCGCGCGGGAGCCGGTAGAAGCTCGCGTTGACCTCCACGGTGGCGAAGCGCGCCGCGTAGTGCTCCAGCCACACCCGCTGCGGCACGCCGCGCGGGTACAGCCGCGCACGCCAGTGGCCGTACTGCCAGCCGGACGTGCCGACCCGCAGGGGCACGGGGACCCCGTCAGGCCCCCATGCCCGGCGTGCGCGCCTCGTCGGCACCCGCCGCGCCGCCGTCGGCGACCTCCTCGTCGGCCGCGAACCGGTGGTCCATGGCGTCCTCGCCGGCCGGTGCGGCCGGTGCCGGGTCGGTCTCGGCCGGGCGCTCCTCGCGCCGCCGCTCGCCCGTCCCGCCCCCTGGCTCCTGCATGCCGTCCCCCTCGGGTCGTGTGACGGTCGGCCTACCCGGGTACGCCAACGTCGCAAACGGTCCGCGCACAGGTCACGGCGGCGTCACCCCCGCGCCCCTCGGCCCGCGGTACACAGGCGATGGCCGTCTCCCGGGCCCCGTGGAGGGGGACGCGCCGCCCGCCCTGGCCTACGGTCGGAGGTGACCCGCCCGACGAGGAGGCCCCATGGACGGCATCCGCATGGACGCGCGCAAGCGCATCGCCATGATCGCGCACGACAACCGCAAGGCCGACCTGCTCGAGTGGGCGCGCTTCAACCGCGGCACGCTCGCCCGGCACGAGCTCTACGCCACGGGCACCACGGGAGGGCTCGTGGCCGGCGCGCTCGACCTGCCGGTGACCCGATTCCTGTCGGGGCCCCTGGGCGGCGACCAGCAGGTGGGTGCAGGGCTCGCGGAGGGGCGGCTGGACATGGTGATCTTCTTCTGGGACCCGCTGCAGTCGCAGCCGCACGACGTGGACGTGAAGGCCCTGCTGCGCGTCGCCGTCGTGCACAACGCCCCGATCGCGTGCAACCGCGCGACCGCCGACTTCCTGCTGTCGAGCCCGCTGATGGAGCGGCCCTACGAGCGCGCGAACCTGGCGCCCGACCGCGAGGCGGACGACGAGCGCGGCAACGTCGTGCGCGCGCTGCTCACGACCTGACGCCGGTCGGGCGATCGTGCGACCCTCGGGGCGTGAAGGCCTCGCGCCGGGGGAGCGGCGCGTGGCCGCAAGGGCCTCGCGCCGGCGGAGCGGCGCGTCGCCGTGATGGCCTCGCGCCGGCGGAGCGGCGCGTCGCCGGGACCGACGCGAGGGGGACGGGATGGACCGTGAGGACGTGCGGCGCTTCACCGAGGAGCGCGTGGAGGCGCTCTTCAACCGCGGCGAGCTGGACCGCGTGGAGGAGTTCGTCACCGAGGACTTCGTCAACCACGAGGCCTGGCCGGGTGAGGACCCCGGCTACGAGGGCTTCCGGCTGCGGCTGCGGCGGCTGCGCGAGGCCTTCCCGGACTTCCACATGCACATCGAGGACTGCATCGTCGAGGGCGACCGCGTCGCCTACCGGGCCACCGTCACCGGCACGCACCGGGGGCCGCTGCTCGGCATGCCGCCCACCGGGCGGTCGTTCCGCGTGCAGCACATCCACATCCTGCGCCTCCGGGACGGCCGCGCGCAGGAGCACTGGGCGTCGCGGGACGACGTCGGGATGCTGACCCAGCTGGGCATCCTGCCGCCGCTGGGCGGCGGGGCGGGCGGCCCGGGCGCGTAGGCCGCGGAGGCCCTACGCGGTGGGGTCCTGCTCCCCCACGTGGGCGCCCGTGCGCTCCAGCCAGCGCGGGTCGGCGGTCCCCACCTTCTGGGCGATCGACAGGTGCCCGCCCAGGTAGCCGCCGGCCGACAGCGCCGCGCCGCCCAGCAGGGCGGCGCGCGCGCCGCCGCGGTGGCGCCCGAACAGGCGGGCGACGAGCGAGACCACGAACATCAGCACGCCCGCCACGTTGGCGGCGGCGTGCACCAGGCCCACGCGACGGGCGCGCCCCGTCGTGGCCTGCCATTCGGCGAGGCCGGTCAGGGCCGTCGGCACCGCCGCCGCCACCCCGACTCCGACCAGCGCCGTCGCGGCGGGCCGCGCGCGCGGGCCGCCGGCGGCGTCCAGGAGGATCGCGCTCAGCCAGGTGCCGATCGGGACGTCGGTCATCAGCGGGTGCACCGCGTGGCCCAGCCACTCCCCCCGGAGGGCCGAGCGCAGCCCGTCGTGGGCGAGCACGGGCTCCAGGGCGCGCGCGACGGCGTCGGCGGGCGCGTCCAGGCGCGCGTCGTCCTCGATGCGCTCCACCAGGGCCGCGAGGGGTCCGGGCGTGGGGCGATGGGCGGTGCCTGCCGCGTCTGCGTCCATGACGCCGCCCCTACCCGTCGCCCCGGTGAGCCGAACCCGCCGCCCCCCGCCGTTTGCAGGGCGGGCCCGCGCCCGCAACCATCGCAGGCGTCGTGCGCCGCCTGCTCGCCTCCATCCTCGTCCTGGGCGCCCTGCTCGCGTGGGCGCCCGCCGCCCTCGGGGCCCCCGCGGACGTACTGACGCCCGGCGGCCTGCACCTGGCCGCCCAGGACGACCAGCTCCCGGTGGCGGCGGAGGCGACACTGGACGCCCGGCTCGACCGGCTCGCCTCGACCGGCGTCCGCGTGACGCGCGTGGACGTGCTGTGGGAGGACGTCGCCCCCACGGCGCCCGCCGACGGCGCCGACCCCGAGGACCCCGCCTACCGCTGGGAGCGGCTCGACCGGATCTTCGACGGGCTGGCGGCGCGGGGGATCACGCCGATCGCCGACGTGTACCGCACCCCCTCCTGGGCCAACGGGGGCCGCAGCCGCGAGTGGGCTCCCGACCCCGACGCCTACGAGGCGTTCATGCGGGCCCTCGCCACCCGTTACAGCGGCGACCACCGGGACGCGCGCGGCGTCGTGCACGCCCGGGTGGGCCTGTTCGAGCCCTGGAACGAGCCCAACCTGCCGTTGTTCCTGAAGCCGCAGTGGCGGTGGGACGGCCAGGCCGACCGGTGGACGCCGGCGTCGCCCGCCATCTACGCCGAGCTGCACCGGCGCGCCCACCGCGCGGTGAAGGACGCCCAGCCGGACGCCTGGGTGATCGGCATCGCGGGCGCCCCGAGCGGCAGCGACCGGCCGCCCTCGGGTGCCGTCGGCATCGTGACCTTCATCCGCGCCCTCGCCGCCGAGGGGCCGCTGCCGATGGACGCCTACTCGCAGCACCTCTATCCGGCGCTGGCGCCGGACGTCTCGGTCGCGATGCCGTCCTACCGGCGGCTTCCCGACCTGCTTCGCGAGCTGGACGCCCTGACCCCGGGGCTGCCGCTGCTGATCACCGAACTCGGCTACACCACCGCCCCCACGCCCTACCGCTCGGTGTCGTTCACCGAGGAGCAGCAGGCGGAGTACCTGCTGCAGGCGGTGGCGCACCTGCGCGCGCATCCGCGCGTGCGGCTGGGCGTGTGGTTCAACCTGCAGGACAACCCGGACTGGCCCGCGGGCCTCGTCCGCGCGGACGACTCCCGCAAGCCCGCCTGGGGCGTGTTCACGTCCTTGCCCGCGTTCCTCGCCGATCCCGTGCACCACGCCGGGACGACCGCCTCCGGAGTGGGCCGGGCGCTCGGCTGAGCGCGCGGGCGCGAGCGGGGCGGCCGCCACGGACGGCACGTACGCTCGCCGGATGGGCTACACCCCCGGACACGGCGCCACCGCGGTCGCCTTCATGGCCGCCCGCACCCTGGAGCGCCACGCGCCGGCGCTGGTGCCGCTGCTGCGTCCGGGTCTGCGCGTGGTCGACGTCGGCTGCGGCCCGGGGTCGATCACCTGCGGCATCGCGGCTCGGGTGGCGCCTGGAGAAGTGACGGCCGTCGACGCCGCCGACCCCCAGGTGGAGGAGGCCCGCCGGGCCGCGGCCGAGGCGGGGCTCGGGAACGTGCGCGCCCTCCGCGCCGACGCCGCCGCCCTGCCGCTGCCCGACGGCGCCGCCGACGTGGCCCTCGTCCACGCCGTCGCCGAGCACCTGCAGGACCCGGTGGCGGCGCTCGCGGAGGTCCGCCGCGTGCTCGTGCCGGGCGGCGCCGCCCTGGTCACGAGCCCGGACTGGGGCGGCTTCCTGCTGATGCCGCCCGACGCGGGGGCGGAGACGGCGCTCACCCGGTACCGGGAGCTGCAGACCGCGCAGGGGGGCGACGTGCGGGCCGGCCGGCGCCTGGGCGGGCACATGCGCTCCGCCGGGTTCGGCGACGTCGCGGTGGAGGCGCGCTACGAGATGCACGACCCGGCCGCCCCGATCGCCGGGTACCTCGCCGACCGGCTGGCCCGCGAGGGCGACGACGCGGCGGCGGCGGCGCTGCGCGCATGGGGCGCGCGCCCGGACGCCCTGTTCGCGCAGTGCTGGGTCGACGCCCTCGGCCGCGCGTAGGCGCGGCGCCGGGCGGCGTGCCACGATGGCCGCGGAGGACCGCATGCCCGACCCGCCACCGCGCCCGTCCCTGTGGGGGCGGGCGGTCGCCGATCCCGAGTTCCGCGCCGCGCTGATCGCGGACCCGCTGCGCGCGCTGGCGGAGCACGGTGCCGGCGTGGCCGCGTCGCCCGAGCAGGTGCGCCGGCTGGAGGCCATGACCCCCGCCGAGCGTGAGGAGCTCGTGCGCGAGGTCGTGCGCGAGGTCGCGGTGCGGCGGGCGCGCGAGCAGTGGGGCGACCGGTTCTGGTCGCCGGATCATGACGACCTGCCGCCCCCGGGCACGGGGAGGCCGCCCGAGGGGGCGTAGCGCACTCAAGTGCGCGCGCCGGCGCGCCGAGGGTGAGGCGATGCGCCGCCCCACCCCCGCCGAGGG
>DATMJR010000214.1:0-9623 GCA_035553775.1 Miltoncostaeaceae bacterium
TGGTGGGGCTGCTCTCGCGCGGATGGGAGCTGCAGGCGTTCGTCGGCAACCTGGTGATCCAGCCGCTGGTGTTCCTGGGCGGCGTCTTCTACTCGATCAACGCCCTGTCGGAGCCGTGGCGCAGCATCACCCACGCCGACCCGATCCTGTACCTGGTCGAGGCCGTCCGCCACGGCGTGCTGGGGCAGTCGGACCTGTCGCCGTGGGTCAGCGGCGGCGTCTCGGTGGGCATGGCCGCCGCGATGCTCACCTGGGCATGGGCCCTGTTCGTGCGGGGGACCGGCCTGCGGACCTAGGCGCGCGGACCCCCGGGCCGCGCGCCGGCGCCCCGCTCAGGCGAGGAGGCGGGGCCGAGAGCAGGCCGACGGTCGGGCCACGGTCGCGGGACACGCGGCCATGAACGGATCGAGGCCGCGGCGTCGCCTCCGCCGCGAAGAAGGCCGCGGCCTCCCCGGGGATCTCGCGCCCGTCGCGCAGCACCTCGTTCTCGCGCCGGAGGCGCCCGAGCCGGGCCGGCGCCTCGTCGGCGCTCGGCTCGCACGGCGCCGGCGCCCGGGACCGCTCGCCGCGCCGGCTCCGCGCGCCCGTCGCATGCCCGGCGACGCGGGCATGGCGGGTTGCGCGTGCGGGGTCATTCGGCGGCAACGGCGGTGTCCGTCGGATCCAGCCCGCAGCCGGCGTCCCTGAACGATCTGCCAGTCGGGAGGATCAGCTCGGCCGGTGCGGCCCGCGAACCTCCCGGAAGGACGCGCGCGGAAACCGTCGTGGCGATCCCCCGGCGTGGGCCTCCTCGAAGGGCATCGTGAGCCCTCGATCGCTGCATGCGGGACGACCCAGCACATCCACCGCTCGCCCGCGGGCGTCGGTGACCCGCCGCCCTCCTATCGCCCCACCGGGCCCTTGAACCCTGCTGCGGCCGACAGCGAGCGCCTCAGGTCACCCCGAGCATGAAGAGCGCGAGCAGGAAACACGAGGTGGCGACCGCGACCAGTTCCAGGCGGTGCCGTCTGATTCCGCCGCTCAACGCCCGGCCGCCGGGGCTCGACCGGCCGCTCAGCGAGGGCCCGAGCGCGAGCAGCGCAGTCGCGCCCGCGACGGCGAACAGCAGGAGCGGGATGAGATCCGGGGCCGGCGAACCCGACGGCCGCCGGCCCTCGGCGGGAGCGCCGGCGGGCGAGGATGCCGGCGGCGCCGGGGCGGCGGCGGGCGGCGGGGTCGCCGGGCTCACGACCGCCGCCGGGCTCGCGGGAACCGTTACGAGCGTCGCGCGGCCGCCGCGTACCGGTGTGAGCGCGATCTGCACCGCGGGACCTGCGCCGCCCCCCTGCGGGGCGACGACATGCGTGACCGGCCCCACCCGCGCGCGACCGACGGCCCGTCCGAGGACCCGGCCCCGGGCATCCGAGGCGGACGCGACCACGAGCGCGTCGGCCCCGAGCCGGTACGCGACGCGGACACCTCCGGCTGCGGTCCGACTCACCACGACCTCCGACACCGGCACTGCTCCGGGGGTCGTGACCGGAGAAGGGGTTGCCGCGATCGGCGGCGTGGGCGCCGGGGAGCTCGGCGGCGGCGGCGTCACCTCCGGCCGGACGGCGTCCGGAGCAGGTTCCCCATGAGTCGGACCGGCCGCGACACCGGGGAGGTCGCTGCCGCCGCGCCCGAACGCGAACAGTGCGACCAACGCGGCCAGGGCGACGGCGGCGACGGTCAGGAACCCGAGGAGTACGCGCCGGTCCCACGCCGCAGGACGGCGGGGGCGGTGCGACCTCCCCGGCTCACGGGTGTCGGGTACGGCGTCGTGGCCGGCCTCGTCCCGGGCCGGCCCCCGCCCGCGAGCGGGGTCCACGGTCGTTTCCGCCGGCCCCTGGTGTCGAGGACGTGGGTGTCGGTTCAGGTGCGGGTCCGCTTCGAGTGCCGCCTGGGCGACCCGCACGTGGACGAGGGCGTCCGCTGAGCCGACCGCCAAGCCGGCCATACGCAGCACGGACATCAGCTCGGCGCTGGTGATGCCCTCGTCGCGTGCGAGGTCGGCCACGCGTCGGCGGGCGGCGGGTGCAGGGGCCGGTGATGTGCTCGTCGTCCACCTCGGTGCCGGTGAGATTGTGGCCCTCCTGCAGAAGGGGTACCCCTTTCTGGCAATAAAGTATTGGATCTGGCGATTGCAGGCCCACTCGGGGCGGCGTGATCGAACCGAAGGAGGCGTGGCACATGGGTCACCGACGGTGCGACCGGTCAGGCCGGCCATCCCGCCGCTGCATGCCCCCCGCGCATGCGATGCCGGCGGCGAGAGGCGCCGCCGCCCTCGCGACGGCGGCGTTCGTCGTCCTCGCCGCCGGCTGCGGCGGCGGCGGGGCCGGCGAAACCGCCGCCAGGGGGCTCTCCGGGGAAGAGGGAGTAACGGCGTCCTTGCAACCCCCCGACGGGCAGTCCGCCACCACCTCGACCCCACCGCCGGCGGCCCCCGTGCCGGCACAGACTGGTTCCGTCACCTCTCCACCCCCTGCAGCCACGCCGCCCGACGCGGCGGCCGGCGGACGCGATCCACGGCTCGACGTGCAATTGGGTGCGGTCAACGTCTCGGATCTGCACGTCTACCGGTACGGGCGGGAGCTGACCATCACCCTGGCGGTCGACCGGCCCTCCGTCGCCGTGATCGGCGTCTTCGACCGTCGCGGTGCGGCCCTCACCCAGGGGTCGGTCCGTCGGCGTACGGCGGGGCCCCTCGTCGCGCGGTTACGGCTCCCCCGTCCCCAGGGGCGCCTCCGGGTCGTGCTGTCACTGATCCCGCCGAACGCCTCCCCGACGGTCATCTCCCTTCGCACCCAGCCCGCGCGGCCACGGGTGCGGGTCGTTGCGCCGAGGCCCGGGCAGGTGATTCGCGGCGACCGGGTGCGCGTCCGGATTGAGACGGAGGCCTTCCGGGTCACCGATCAGGGAACGCGTCCCCGTCCCCGGCAGGGGCACTTCCACATCACCCTGGACAACCGCTCCTACGTGGTCCACTACGGGAAGGAGATGACGTTCGAGGGGCTTCGGAACGGCCGCCACCGGCTCCTCGTCGTGCCCGCCCGCAACGACCACGCGGCGGTACCCGGCCTGGACCCCATCGTGGTGAACTTCCGGGTCGCATCGGGAGTCCGACTGGAGCCGCAGCGGCTGTCCCGGCGGACCTACCGCATGCTGCCCCGCCCCGCCGCGGAGGTCGGCCTTCGCCCGGCACTGGCGTGGAGCCGCATCCCCCGCGCGCGGAAGTACCGCGTGCAGGTGCGTGATGCGGTCTCGGGCCGACGTGTGTGGACCACCGCGACGCCCGCGCGGACCGTTCGCGTCCCCGGCGGCCGCCTGCGCCCGGGACGGGTCCATGTCTGGAGCGTCGGTGCCGTCACCCCGCGCGGCGGGATCCTCGTGGGGCGCAGCTGGTTCCGCACCCGCTGAGACCTCAGCCCTCGGGCCCCTCCCCGGGATCCGGCGGGCGGACCCAGAGGTAGCTGCAGTTGCGGCACCGCACGACGTCCTCGTCGATGTACTCGAAGTCGACCTGCCCGCACGTCGGGCATCGTTCGATGCGCTGCGCGTCCGCCGTCACCCCGGCCTCCCGATCTCGCCGCCGCCTGCGGCTATCCTGCCCGCCGTGACCCCCGGACGCATCCTCCCCACCCTCGCCGCCGGCGCGCTCGCGCTGGGCGTGCTGACCGCCTGCTCGGACGACGACCCCGCCGCGGGCGGCACGCCCGCCGGCACCACCGCACCCGGCCTCGCCCGGGACACCAGCGTGGTGCCCGGCTGCCGCACCGACCCGCCGGAGCAGGTGCCCCCGAAGCGCACCTACGAGAACCCCCCGCCCATGTCGATCGACACGGCGCGCACCTACACCGCCACGCTCGACACCTCGTGCGGCACGATCGTCATCCGCCTCGACGCCCGGGCGGCGCCCCGCACCGTCAACAACTTCGTGTTCCTCGCCCGCGAGCGCTTCTACGACGGGCTGCCGTTCCACCGCGTCGTGCGCGACTACGTCATCCAGACCGGTGACCCGCGCGGCGACGGCAGCGGCGACGCCGGCTACGAGTTCGGCGACGAGCTGCCGGACGACGGCTACCCGCCGGGCGCCGTCGCGATGGCGAACGCCGGGCCGGACACCAACGGCTCGCAGTTCTTCATCGTGACCGGAGACGCCAGCTTCCTCGACAACCTGTACTCGCGCTTCGGGCGCGTCGTGCGGGGGCTGGAGGCCGCCCGGCGCATCGAGTCGCTGGCCCCGCCGGACGTGCCGCCCGGCGACCCCTCCGCCGAGGTGCCGCGCCAGCCCGCCTTCATCTACTCGGTGCGGATCAGCGAGGGTTGACGACGACGCCGGCCGGGTCGGCCAGGCCGTCGCGGATCGCCCGGACGTTGTGGGCGAGCATGCCCTCGTAGGTGCCCTCGGGGGTCCCCGCGTCACCCGCCGAGTCGGAGTAGAGCTCCTCGCCCACGCGCACGTCCGCGGCGCCGCGGGCGCGCGCGGCCGCGCGGACGGCCTGCACCGTCTGGGGGGGCACGCTCGACTCCACGAAGATCGTGCGCACCCCGCGCTCGGCCACCAGGCGGGCGATGCGGTCGACGTCCGCCGTGGACGCCTCGGTGGCGGTCGAGACGCCCTGGATCCCCGCCACCTCGAAGTCGAAGGCCCGCCCGAAGTAGCCGAACGCATCGTGTGAGGTGACCAGCACGCGCCGGCGCGGCGGCACCGCGGCCAGCTCCTCGCGCAACCGCGCCTCGAGGTCCTGCACTCGGGCGCGGTAGGCACGCGCCCGCCCGCGGTACTCGCCCGCGTGCGCGGGGTCGGCCGCGGCGAGGGCGTCGGCCAGGCGCAGCCCGGCGCGCCCCCACAGGTCCGGGTCGTTCCACACGTGCGGGTCGTACCGGCCCGCGAAGTCGGGGACCGGGATGAGCCGGTCCTCGGGGAGCCCCTCCGCCACCGCCACCGTCGGGATGCGTGTCCCGAGGTCGGCGAAGACGTCGGCCATCTTCCCCTCGAGCTCGAGGCCGCCGTAGACGATCAGCGTGGCCTGCCGCAGACGGCGCACGTCGCCGGCCGACGCCTTGTAGGCGTGGGGGTCGATGCCCGGACCCATCAGCGCCTCCACCCGCACCCGGTCCCCCCCGACCTGGCGCACGAGGTCCGCGACGATGTTGGTGGTCGCGACCACCCGCACCCCGCCCGGCCCGGCCTCGGGGGGGTTCGCGCGCTCCTGGACGCACGCGGGGAGGGCGATCAGGAGTGCAAGCGCGGCCAGCAGCAGCAGCCGGGAGCGACGGGTCGGGGAGCGGTGCATCGGCGCGATGTTAGCCGAGGCTAGGAATAAGACGAAGCCAGAGCTACCATGGCCAGCGGCCACCCCCGAGGAGTACCCGTGACACCCGCCTCCGACATCCCCGCCCTGTCCGTCCGTCATCTCTCCGTCGCGTACGGCGTCCGCCCGGCGCTGTGGGACGTGGACGCCGCCTTCCCGCGCGGCGCGATGTCGGCCGTGGTGGGCCCCAACGGCTCCGGCAAGTCCACGCTGCTCAAGGCGGCGCTCGGTCTCGTCGCCGCCGAGTCGGGCCACGTCCTGGTGATGGGGCGGCCGCTGCGGGAGGCGCGCCGGGACGTGGCCTACGTCCCGCAGCGCGACACCGTGGACTGGGACTTCCCGATCACCGTGCGCGAGGTCGTCGAGATGGGCCGGCACCCCCGGCGGGGGTGGTTCCGGCGCCTCACGGGCGAGGACCGTGAACATGTGGACGCCGCCCTGGAGCGCGTCGGCATGCGCGGGCTCGCCGGCCGCCAGATCGGACGGCTCTCGGGGGGGCAGCGCCAGCGCGCCTTCGTTGCGCGCGCCCTGGCGCAGCGGGCGGACCTGCTGGTGCTCGACGAGCCCTTCGCCGGCATCGACGCCCGCACCGAGGCCGCGCTGCTGGAGGTGCTGACGGACCTGCGGGACGCCGGGACGTCGGTGGTGATGGTGCATCACGACCTGCAGACCGTGCGCGACGTCGTCGACCACGCGCTGCTCCTGAACGTCCGCGTCATCGCGGAGGGCCCCCCCGCGGAGGTCCTGGCGCCCGAGAACCTGCGGCGCGCCTACGGCGAGGTCGCGGGGGTCGCGGGGGCGCCGGCGTGGGCGGTCTGATCGGCCTCATCCCCCTGCCCTACCCCGACGCGGTCGTCGCGCTCGGCGCGGCGCTGCTGGGGATCACGGCCGGGGTGGTGGGGTGCCTCGCGGTCCTGTCGCAGCGGAGCCTCGTGGGCGACGCGCTGGCGCACTCGGCCCTGCCGGGGGTGGCCGTCGCCTTCATCGCGACCGGCGCGAAGGATCCGGCGGCCCTGCTCGCCGGTGCGGCGTGCGCCGGGCTGGTGGGGGCCGTCCTCATCGTGGGCATCGAGCGGGGCACGCGGCTGCCTCCCGACGCGGCCATCGGGGTCGTGCTGTCGGTGTTCTTCTCGCTGGGCATCGTGCTGCTGACGCACCTGGCGCACGACGCGGGCGCGGAGCAGGCGGGGCTGGAGCGCTACCTGTTCGGCCAGGCGGCCGGGCTGCTCGAGCGGGACGTCCAGGTGATGGCGGTGCTGGCCGCGGTGGCGCTCGCCGTGGTGGCGGCCGGCCTGCGCCCCATCACGGCGCTGCTGTTCGACCGGGGCTTCGCGGCCGTGTCGGGGCTGCCCGTGCGCGTGCTGGAGCTCCTCGTGACCGCGCTGCTGGTGGTGGCCATCGTGATCGGGCTGCGCACCGTCGGCGCGATCCTGATGGTCGCGATGCTCATCGCCCCCTGCGCAGCCGCGCGTCAGCTCACCGACCGGATGCCCGTGCTGCTGGTGCTCGCCGGGCTCACCGGGGCCGTCGTCGGGGTGGTGGGCGCCCTCGCGGCGGCGCGCGGACAGGCGCCGGCCGGGCCCGTGATCGTGCTGGTGGCGAGCGCCGCCGTGGCCCTGGCCGTGCTGGGCGCCCCGGGCCGGGGGGTGCTGTGGACCGCCCGGCGCACCGTCCGGGCGCGACGCCGGCAGCGGGCGGAGGGCGTGCTGGTCGACCTGGAGACCGCGATGCACGCGGGGGCGCCCCCCACCGCCGCCGAGCTCGCCGCCGTGTCCGGGCGCCCGCCCGCGCAGGTGCGCGGCGGGCTCGCCGACCTGGCCGGGTCCGGGCGGGCGCGGGCGGACGCCGACGGCCGGTGGCGGCTCACCGAGACCGGCGCCGCCGCCGCACACGCCGCGCTGGAGTCGCGCACGCTGTGGGCCGCCTGGCTGGAGCACGGCGCGCACCTGGGGCTGCCGGACGCCCGTGAGCCCGACCCGCGCGACGTGCGCGGTTCGCTCGGCGACGTCGCGGCCGACCGGCTCATGGCGCTCGCCGGCGGGGGCCGCCGGTGAGCGATCACCTCGTGATCGTGCTCACGGCGGGGCTCGTGGCGACGGCCTGCGGCCTGCTCGGGCCCTTCCTGGTGGTGCGGCGCATCGCCCTGATGGGCGATGCCGTGAGCCACGCGGTGCTGCCCGGCATCGTGGCGGTGTTCGTGCTGTTCGGGACCCGGGCGCCCCTGCCGGTGATCCTCGGCGCGGCCACGCTGGGCGTGGTGTGCGTGCTGCTGGTGGACGCCCTGCGCGGCACCGGCCTGGTGCGGCAGGACGCGGCCATCGGCCTGGTCTTCCCGATGCTGTTCGCGCTCGGGGTGCTCGGCGTGCACCGGTACGCCGAGAGCGCCCACATCGACCTGGACGCCACCATCTACGGGGAGATCGCCTTCGCCCCCTTCCGGGTCTGGGAGGTGGGCGACCTGCTGCTGGCGCGGTCGGCCGTCATCATGGGCGCGGTCGTGGCCCTCAACCTGATGTTCGTGCTGCTGTTCTGGAAGGAGCTGCGCTCCACCTCCTTCGACCCGGACTTCGCCCGCACCGCCGGGTTCTCGCCGGCCCTCGTCACCCGGCTACTGCTGGTGGGGGTCGCCGTGACCGCGGTCACGGCCTTCGAGTCGGTGGGGGCGATCCTGGTGGTCACGCTGCTCATCGTCCCCGCCGCCGCCGCCCGCCTGCTGGTCGACCGCATGGCGCCCCTGGTGATGGCGGCGGTGGCCATCGGGTGGGCGAGCGCGATCGGCGGGGAGGCGGTGGCCACCCGGCTGGACGCCTCGATCGCCGGGTCGATGGGCCTGGTCGCGGGCGTGCTGTTCCTGTGCGCGCTGGTCGCGGGTCCGCGCGGCCTCGTCGCCCGGGCCGTCGCCCGCCGCCGCCGCCCGCGCCCCGGGCCGCTGCTGGCCGCGGGGGCCCCGGGGGCGCGTCCCCCCCGCGCCGGTGGCGGGGCCGACTAGAATCGGTCCACGATGGCGAGCCGGCACCACACCGTCGACGACTACCTGGAGGCCCTCTACTTCCTGGCCTTCCCCGTCGGCGAGTACGGCCCGGTGGCCGGCGATCGCCCCGCCCCCGCCGCCCGGGTCGCCGAGATGCTGCACGTGACGGCGCCCACCGCCAGCGAGATGCTGAAGCGACTGGAGGCGGAGGGCCTCATCGCCCGCTCCGGGCGGCGCCCGCTGCTCACCGACAAGGGGCGCGCCGAGGCGGAGCGCGTCGTGCGCCACCACCGCATCATCGAGCGCTTCCTCACCGACTTCATGGGCTACAGCCCCGCGGAGTCGCACGAGCACGCCGACGCCATCGGCGAGGCATTCACCCACGAGATGATCGAGCGGCTCGCCGAGCGGCTGGGCCACCCCGACCGGTGCCCCCACGGCTGGCCGGTCGACCCCACGCACGAGCAGGCCGAGAACCGTGAGCTGCGGGCGCTGGCGGCGGTCGACGCCGGGTCGGACGCCACCGTGGTGCGTCTGGCCGAGCACGACGGCGATCTGCTGCAGTGGTTCTACGACACGGGTCTCGTGCCGGGCACCGCGCTGCACGTCGAGAGCGTGGAGCCGGCCGCCGGCCAGATGACGATCAGCGTGGACGGCGAGGTGCGCACGATCGCCGAGAAGGCGGCCGCGGGGCTCTTCGTGCGCGTGCGCGCGGCGGTGGGCTCCGCCGCCTGAACCGGGGGCCGGCGCGGGCCGAGCTCGCCGTCTACACCAGGTCGGGGGCCGACTCCCGGAAGGCGGGGTTGACGCACGCCCCGTGGGGCCGGTGCACGAAGGTGGGCTCCACCGCGCAGCGGCACACGGCGAGGGGCTCCCGCCAGACGCGGAGCGCGCCGAAGCCCGCCCGCGTGCGCTGCAGCGCCTGGAACGCCTCGACGTCGATCTCAACGCGGTAGACCTTCTCCATGCACCCCATCACCCGCCGGCCGTCGTCGGTGTCGTAGGTGTAGAGGCGCGTGCAGCCGGCCTCCACGCACCCGGACGGGTACACCACGCGGTCGCAGGAGACCGGGCACATGCGGCACGAGCCGGCGGGGCCCCGCTCGGCGGTGCCGCCGCGGCGCCGCTGCGGGGAGGGTTCGAACGTCTCGCTCACGGTCGGCCGACGGTAGCGGACCCCCGCGCGGGTGTCACCAGGCGCCTCGCCCGCGCCGGGGGCCGACCGTCCCCGCCCATACGACGGAGTGCGTGCGATGCGGGCACGCGCCGGGGCGGACCGGGCGCGTGCCCGCATCGCACGCACTCCGTCGTATGGG
>DATMJR010000215.1:0-7986 GCA_035553775.1 Miltoncostaeaceae bacterium
GGCGAAAGCGGCCGGTCGGTGCCCGGCTCGACGATCGTGACCTCGTATCCGGGGTTGGCCTTGCCCATCGATCCGGGCACGGCCGGCCGGGTGGGGTCCATGTAGGTCGCCATGCCGGTCTCGGTGAGGCCGTAGCCCTCGATGAAGGTCACGCCGAAGCGGTCCTGGAACTCGTAGTAGATGTCCTTGGGCGTCGGCGCCGCGAACACGGTGTGCACCCTGTGGGCGCGGTCGAGGTCGCTCGGCGGGATGTTGTGGATGAAGTACGAGACCGCGCCGATGGAGTTGAAGATCGTCGCCTCGGCGTTGATCACCTGCTGCCAGAACTGCGAGGACGAGAAGCGCTCCACGTAGGCCACGCGGGCGCCGGCGACGAGCGCCGGGTATCCCGAGAGAACCTGCGCGTTGGAGTGGAAGAGCGGCAGGCAGCTGAAGAAGGTCTCCTCCGACAGGGACTCCACCGGGCGCTTGGCGGTCGCGGAGATCACCTCCAGCAGCCCGCGGGCGGAGAAGTAGTCGGCGGCGTTCTGCTTGATGACGCCCTTGGAGCGCCCGGTGGTGCCGGAGGTGAACATGATCCGGGCGTCGTCGATCCAGCTGTACTCGACGCCGTCCGGCTCCGCGTCCGAGGCGCCGAGCAGTTCGCCGAGGGGCTCCCAGCGCCACTTCGCGGGGTCGGGGCCGCCCGGCGCGCCCCCGCTCGGCACCACGACCACGTGCTCGAGGAGCGGCAGCTCGTCCTTGATCAGGTCCAGCCGGTCCAGGTAGAGGTCCGAGATGACCAGCTTCTTGGCCTCGACCAGGTTGATCGTCCAGGAGAGGAAATCGCCCTTGTAGGCGGTGTTGATCGAGCTCATCACGCCGCCGGCCTTCAGGATCCCGTACCAGACCGGCAGGAACTCGGCGCAGTTGGGCAGCATCACCGACACCGACTCGCCCTTCTGGACGCCCCGCCGGATGAGCGCGTTGCCGATCCGGTTCGCCTGCGCGTTGACCTGGCCGTACGAGATCCAGGCTCCGTCGGCGAACTTCAGGTAGTCCCGGTCGGGTGTCGCCTCCGCCCGGTCGCGAAGGATGCGCGTCAGCACCCAGCGGGTGGGGTCCTCCTTGGCGTACCAGTCACTCCAGTCGGCCATCGCCTGCTCCGTCGGTCGGGAAGGGGTCTGAAGGGGGCTCGTGCAGGTTTACGACAAGGATTACCTGATCCAAATTTCGTGTCAAGTGGAACGCACTTCTCCGCCCTGCGGGGCGGTGCGCGCCCCGCGACCGCCAAAACATGGGCCCCGAGAGTGCGCAATACGGGGAATCCCTCAGCCCGATGAGGGATCTGTGACGGAGGCGTGAGGCTCTAGAGTGCCCGCGTCCTCCGCCCCCAGCGGCGGGAGACGTGACCCCCCGGAGGAGCCGTGCGCGCCAGTGACCCCCTGGCACCGCCACGTTCCCGCGCCCGCCGCGCCCCCGCGGCGCGGCGCGACGTCCCCGCGGCCGCGTGGCGCGCGTTCCACGACGCCGCGCGGCGTTCGCCCGGGTACGCCCGGGCGCTCGCGGAGCGCGGCAGACCCGCGGAGGGCCTGACGCGGTGGGGGGACATCCCCTTCCTCGACCGACACGCGGTGTTCGGGGCCGATCCCGCCGCGTGGGTCCCGGACGGACTCGCCGCGGCCGCGGAGCTTGTGTGCTCCAGCGGCCACTCGGGACGCCCGCGCGCGCTGGGCGTGGTGGCGCGTGACGCCGAGGGCGGGCTCGTCGATCGGGCGCTCGCGGCGCTCGGCGCGTCCCCGGCCTCGCCGACGCTGCTGGTGAACCTGCTGCCGATGGGCATCGCGCTGCCGACGCGCCTCGCGACCCTGTGCGCGCCGTCGGTGCACCCGGAGATGGCGCTGGAGGTGCTCGAGCGGTACACCGCGGCGTTCGACCGCGTGGTGCTGGCCGCCGAGCCGCTGTTCCTCGCGGAGGTCGCGCGGCGGTGGGCGCAGGCGCCCCCGCACGGGCGGACGTGGGTGTTCACGGGCGGCGAGTGGGTGCCCGAGCCCCTGCGCGCCCGCGTCGCGCGGCTGCTCGGGATGCCCGCCGCGCACCGCGTGATCGTGTCGCTCGGCGCGGCCGAGCTCGGGCTGCACGTGCTGCACGAGACGCCGCCGCTCGCCGACGCGCGCGGGGCGCTGGCCGCGCGGCCGGGCATAGCGGCCGAGCTGGGCCTCACCGTCCGCGGCGGGGCCGTGGCACCCGCGCTCTTCACCTGGGATGCGGAGCGCGTCCACGTCGAGACCCGCCGGCACGACGACGGCGACACGACGCTCGCCGTCACGACGCTGGGGGCGCCGGCGCTGCCGCTGATCCGCTACGACCTGGGCGACCTGGGGCGGGTCCTCGACGCCGCCGAGGTGCGGGCGCTCGGGGAGGCGACCGGCGCCGCCCTCCCCGACGACGTCGCGCTGGTGCACGGGCGGCGGGCCGCGCTCGCCCTGCCCGGCGGGACCCTCCGGCCCGAGGCGGTCGCGGAACGGCTGTGGGGCGACGAGGTCCTCGCCGACGCCGTCACGGGCCGCTTCCGGCTCCGCCGCGCCCCGGACGGCGCCGTCGAACTGCACCTCGAGGGACGGGGGCCGCAGGTCCCCCCCACGGCGGCGCTCGCGGGGTGGCTGGCGACGCGGTGCGGCGGCCCGCCGTGCCGGGTGGTCGCGCACGGGGCGGGGACGTACCCGCACCACGCCGCGGGCGACTGGACGCACAAGGCCCGCTACCTCGACCCTGCCGGGGAGGGTCGGCCGTGAGCGACGTGACCGTCGTCCTCTCCGACCGCGTCCGCGACATCGAGCGGGTCATCGCCGTCGTGCACGACGGCTTCGTCGACGCGGGCTTCATGGAGGCCCAGCCCTCGGGGCGACGGGTCATCCCCCACTACCTCACCCCCGGCGGCGCGTTCATCCTGGCGGAGGTGGACGGCGAGCCGGCGGGCTCGTGCACATGCCTGCCCGACGGCCCGTGGGGCCTCCCCAGCGAGCACGCCTTCCCGGAGGCCGTGGCGGCGCTGCGGGCGCGCGGCCCCCGGCTCGTGGAGGTCGGCTCCCTGGCGGTCGCGCCCGCGCACCGGGCGATGTCCCGCCACCTGGTGATGCTGCTCACGGCGACCGCGGCCCGCGTGCTGATGGAGGACGACGTGACCGTCGTGAGTTCGATCGCCCCGGAGAACGCGCGCTTCTACCGCGGGACCTTCAGCTTCGCCGCCGTGGCCGGCCCGGCGCCGCTCTACGGGGCGCCGGCACTGCTCATCGAGACCACCAGCGCGGCGATGCGCGAGCACCTCGCGACGGGGACCGCGATCACACGGCGGACGGTGGGGATGCTGGTCGCCGAGCCCGACCCCGACTGGCTCGTGGACCGGCGGATCGAGGCCCGCGACCCGCTGGTCGCGGGCTGACCTACTCCCCGGCGGCCCGGCGGACGGGGCGGCCCCGGCCCCCCTCGATCACCGACAGCCCGGACACGGGGGCATCCGGCGCCGGGGGGAGGACCGCCTCGATGCGGGCGGACATCTCCGGGGCGGGCCGCCGGAACAGGTAGCCCTGGGCGAACTCGACGCCGATCCCGCGCAGCACCTCGAGCTCGGCGAGCGTCTCGACGCCCTCGGCCACCAGCCGGCAGCCCATCTCCCGGCTGAACGCCGTCATCGAGCGGACCAGCGCCTGCTTGGCCGGATCCGCGTCGATGTCCTGGATCAAGGAGCGGTCCAGCTTGGCGACGTCGGGGGACAGGCGCATGAGGTGGCGCAGGGTCGAGTGCCCGGCGCCCAGGTCGTCCACGGCGACGCCCGCCCCCCGGGCCCGCACACCGGCGAGGCGCTCGGCCAGGTGCGCGTAGTCGCGGACCTGCTCGTGCTCGGTGATCTCGATCATGAGCCAGTCGAGGCGGCCCTCCGGCAGCAGGTCCTCCACGAGGCCCGACAGGATCAGCTGCGGGCTCATGTTCACCGACATGTAGGTGCCGGGGGGCATCGCGCCGCGGTGGCCGCAGGCCCTCCGGATGCACGCGGCCTCGATCTCCAGGCCGAGGCCCACCTGGTGCGCCTCGCCGATCCACTGGTCGGGCCCTCGCCGGGGCTCGCGCAGGACGCGGCTGAGGACCTCGTGACCCTGCACGGCGACGTCGTCGAGTCGCACGATCGGCTGGAAGACGCTGGTGATCGCCCCCGGGTCGCCGATGACCTCGGCGACCCGGGCCCGCCGCACGCGGAAGGAGGCGGAGTACTCGCCCTCGATCGCGGCGCCGTCGAGCAGGCCGCGGTCGAAGGCGACCACGCGCTTGCCCGTCAGGTCCGCCGCCTCGAGCGCCTCCGCCAGCCCGTCGAGGGCGTTGGCCGCGGTCGTCGCGTCGGAGGGCGCCACCACGACGGCGGCGCGGGTGGGCAGCCGCGCACCGTTGGCGTCCGTCGCCTCCACCACGGTCTCCGCCCACGTGCGGGCCTGCGGCAGGTCCGCCACCCGGCCCACCCAGCAGAAGCGGTCGGCGCCGATCCGCCCCCAGACGCCGGTCCCGATGTGCGCGGAGGCGCACGCCTCGGCGATCTCGGAGAGCAGCGCGTCGCCGGCCGCGAAGCCGTGTCCGGAGTTCCACGCGCCGAAGCCGCGGACGTCGACGCCGATCAGGGCGATCGGCTCGCGGGCGCTGGCGGCCGCGATCATGCCGGCGATGTGGCGCGTGATGGACCGGGCGTCGAAGAGACCCGTGATCGGGTCCTCGTCGGTGCGGCCCTGCCGGCGCAGCAGCGCATGGACCCGCCAGGCGAGTGCCGCGCCCACCACCCAGACCGCCACGTGCACGGCCTCGGGGGCGAGCACCGCCGCCGGCCCGACCAGGGCGAGGGCGAACATCGCGACGGCCGCGGTGACGCGTTCGCCCGCCAGGCCGACCTCGCGTGAGGTGAGGGCGCGCCCGGCGCCGACGGCGAGCAGGCCCATCGCCAGCGAGTAGCCCCACGAGGCGACCGGGGCGAGGGCGAGTTCGCCGCGGGACACGGCGTAGCTCACGCCGGCGTCCGCGACCGTGAGGGACGCGAACGCACCCACCAGCCAGGGGTACGCGGACCGCAGTTCCAGCGCGGTGCGCCGCACCGCGTAGTACGTGGCGGCGACCAGCACCATGTCGAGCGCGATCGGCGTCAGCAGGGCCAGGTTGTCCGACGCCGGGACGGGCGCGTACCACAGCAGGCCCATGACGGTGGTGGCCAGGATGAGCAGGCTCGCCACCTCGATGGCCACCGTCTCGACGCGCCGCACCACGCTCTCGGCGACCACCGGCTGCCGCAGCAGCCACAGGCCGCGGAACCACGGCACGTACGCGAGCAGGTACCCGGCCTGGGACCAGGCCTGCGGGTTGGTGACCGACCCGCCCGTGGCGATGTAGACGGCGTACGGGACCGTGCCCGCCGCCCACAGCGCACAGCCGGCCGCGAGCCAGGCCCAGACCCGCCGTGCCCGGTTCTCGGCCCGCCGGGCCGCCAGGAACAGGGCCCCCGCGGCGAGAGCCGCGACGAGCCCGTTCGGGACGGCGCTCCAGAGGGCGGCCGCGCCCATGTCGCCGCCGCGGAGGGCGATGACCTGCGACCCGACCACACCGACGATCGCGGCGAGCACGGCGGCCGCGACGAGACGGGGGTCGATGATGCGCGGGGGTGAGGCCACCGCACGTCCCATCGGTCGCGCGACCCAGGCGCTTTATCCCCAACGGCCGATCGCCGCGTCCGGGCCCGCGACGTGCGCGGGGCGACGCGCCCCGGGGCTCACATCCGCCGCGGTGGCGGCCGATGCAGGAGCCGAGGCGCCGTCCACGCGCATGCGCCCACGGGGGGAGAGATGACCAGCACGCCCGCGCCGGCCGTGGCCGGCCTGCCGATCCCGGTGGATCGCGACGCGTTCCTGCGGACGCTCATCGGCGACCTGGCCGAGGTGCTCCAGGACGTCGTGGGGCTCGAGGACGCCCGCGGCTTCGTGAGCCTCGTGGGCCGCCGCACCGGGGAGCGGCTCGATGCCGACTACCGCGCCGCGCTCGGCACCGACCGCCTCTCGCCCGACCAGGTGGCGGAGGTGCTGGTGGACCTGAAGGCGCGCATCCAGGGCCGGTTCCGGGTCGTCGAGGCCGACTCCACGCGGATCATGTTCGTCAACGACGCGTGCCCCTTCGGAGACCGCGTCCACGGCCGTCCGGCGCTCTGCATGATGACCGCGAACGTGTTCGGCACGATCGCCGCGGACAACCTGGGCTACGCCAAGGTCGAGCTGCGGGAGACCATCGCTGACGGCGCCCGCGGGTGCCGCGTCGTCCTCCACCTCGCCCCCACCGAGGCCGCGGCCGCCGCGACGGGTCACGAGCATTTCGGCGGCGCCTGACCTCGGGCGGCTCGCGGCGCTGCTCGACGCGAGCGGTGCCGCGCTGGTGCTCGCCGACACCCGGGGCGCGGTGCTGTGGGCGTCGGCGTCGGCGCGGGCCCGCCGGGAGGCCCTGATCCCCGGGGCCCAGCTGGACGCCGCCCTGGACGTGGCGCCCGACGGGGTGACGGCGGCGCTCGAGTCGGGCCTGCGGTCGTCTGCACCGGTCCCCGCGGTGCTGCGCGCAACCGGGGGGATGCTGAGGGTCAGCGTCAGCCGGGCCGCGGACGGCGTCGCGCTTCTGCGGCTGCCCACGCCGCCCGGCGGCCGGAATGCGGCGTTCGCGGACCTGTCCCGCCGTCTCGACCGCGCGTCGGCGCGCGACCTGCGCCGGCTGCGCGCGCTGCGGCGCGCCGAGAGCCTGCACCGGTCCGTCGTCGAGGCGATCTCCGAGGGCCTGGTCGTGTTCGACGTGGCCGGACGCGTGCTCACCGTCAACCCGGCCGCGACCGAGCTGTTCGCGTGCCCGGCCGCACAGCTCGCGGGCCGCGCCGCCGACGACCCCTCATGGGGCTACCTGGACGCCCGGGGGCGCCCGCTGCCCCGCGACCGGCAGCCCGGCCTCGCCCCGTCCGGCTCGCGCGGCAGTGTGACGCGGGTGCTGGGCGTGCGCCGGCCGGACGGCGAGGTGCGCTGGGTGCGCGCCACCGCCCGCCCGCTGGAGGGCGACGGCGTGCCGGGCGTCGCGGTGCTGCTCAGCGACATCACCCGGGCGCGGGCGGCGCGTCGTGAGCGCGAGGAGGCGCAGTCGCTGGCGCGCCTCGGCAGCTTCACCTACGAGGCCCGCGGCGACCGGCTCGACGCGTCGCCGGAGCTGCTGGGGATGCTGCGGGTGGGACGGGCGCGGCGGGTCTCGCTCGAGGCGCTGGTCGCCTGCGTGCACCCGGACGACCGGGCCGAGATTCGCCTGGCCCTCAACGCGCTGCTCGACGGCGGGGCGCCCATCGACCTCACCCATCGACTCA
Source organism: Miltoncostaeaceae bacterium (assembly GCA_035553775.1). Taxonomy (GTDB): domain Bacteria; phylum Actinomycetota; class Thermoleophilia; order Miltoncostaeales; family Miltoncostaeaceae; genus DATMJR01. The sequence goes on from DATMJR010000215.1 coordinate 7,391, forward strand.
GCACGCCGGGGATGCCGGCCGCGATCGTGCGGCTGCGCGCGCGTGCCGACGGCGTCTCCGGCAGCGGGCGCATCCTGGGGACGGTCCAGGACGTCACGGCGGAGGCGACCCGGGCCCGGATGCTTCAGGAGGCCGAGCTCCGGTTCCGGGTCGCGTTCGAGAACGCGCCGATCGGGATGGCGATCGTCCAGCTCGACGGGCGGTTCGGCCGGGTGAACCGCGCGCTGACGGAGATGCTCGGGTACACGGACGAGGAGCTGCTCGCCCGCACCTTCCAGGACATCACCCACCCCGACGACCTCGACACCGACCTCGGCCAGGTGCGCGCGCTGCTGGACGGGGAGCGGAGCGCCTACAGCCTCGAGAAGCGGTACCTCACGGCCGCCGGCGAGGTGCTGTGGGTGATCCTGTCGGCCTCCCTGGTCCGCGACGAGATCGGGCAGCCCATCTACTTCATCGCGCAGATCATGGACATCTCCGGCCGCAAGCGGATGGAGGAGCGCCTCCACCGCCTCGCCGACCGCGACCCGCTCACGGGGCTGCTCAACCGGCGCCGGTTCGAGGAGGAGCTGAGGGAGGAGGTCGCGCGGCGGCGG
>DATMJR010000216.1:0-20510 GCA_035553775.1 Miltoncostaeaceae bacterium
CTTGGAGAGTCCCCGCGCGAACACGGCGTCCACCTCGGGGCCGAGGCCGGCGCGGCGGCGCGAGGCCGGGACCGGCGGCTCGTGGAGGTGGGCGTACAGGAGGGCGGTGCGGTCGGGCTGGTCGAAGATCGGCCGGCCCGTGAGCACCTCGTAGGCGACGACGGCGAGCGCGTACCGGTCGGCGGCCGACGTCACGTCGGAGCCGCGGATCTGCTCGGGCGCGACGTACTCGAGGGTGCCCATCCAGACGCCGCTGCTGGTGAGCCGGCTCCCGTCCATCGCGCGCGTGAGGCCGAAGTCGGACAGGTACGCGTGGTCGCCCGGCCCCAGGAGGATGTTCGCGGGCTTGACGTCGCGGTGCACGAGGCCGCGGCCGTGGGCGTAGTCGAGCGCCTGCGCGGCCTGGCGCAGGATCGCCAGCCCGCGCCGGGCCTCGATGCCGCCGCCGCTGCGCACGAGGTCGTCGAGGCTGGGGCCGTCGACGAACTTCATCGCGAGGAAGGCCATGCCGTCGGCCTCGCCCGCCTCGTACACGGGGATGACGTGGGGGTGGTCGAGGCTGGCGGCGCTGATGCCCTCGCGCTTGAAGCGCTCCAGGAAGGACGGGTCGGCCGACAGCTGGTGCGACACGATCTTGAGGGCGACGGGGCGCTGGAGGGCGATCTGCGTCGCGCGGTACACCACCGCCTGGCCGCCGCGGCCCAGCTCCGACTCGATGCGGTACCCCTCGATGGTCCGCCCGATGATCCCGCTCATGCGACCGCCCCCCCTGATCCGGCGGCGAGACTAGCACTAGCATCCACCGATGCCCCCGCCGCCGCTCATCCCCCTGCGTCACCTCTTCGACAACCCGGAGAGGGCGGGCGCGCGGCTGTCGCCGGACGGCCGCACCATCTCGTACCTCGCCCCCCGGGACGGCGTCCTGAACGTCTGGGTCGAGGACCGCGACGGGGGCGCCGCGCGTCCCGTGACCGACGACCGCGACCGGGGCATCCGGTCGTACTTCTGGTCCCGCGACGGCCGGTACCTGCTGTACCTGCAGGACCGGGGCGGCAACGAGGACACGCACGTGTACGCGGTCGACCCGTCGCGCCCGGACGTGGTGCGCGACCTGACGCCCTTCGACGGCGTGCGGGCCGGCATCGTCGCGGCGCCGCGGGCGACGCCCCGCCACGTGCTGGTCTCGATGAACCTGCGCGACCGGTCCGTGTTCGACGTGTACCGGGTCGCGCTGTCCACCGGGCGCCGCGCGCTGGTGGCGCGCAACCCGGGCGACGTGATCGCCTGGACGGCCGACCGGCAGGGGCGCCTGCGGGCGGCGTACGCCCAGACGCCCGCGGGCGACTACGCGGTGCTCGTCCGCGACGACGAGGCGGGCGAGTTCCGGGTCGTGGCCGAGTACGGCAACGAGGACCGCGGCATCGTCTTCGGCTTCACGCAGGCCGGCGACCGCCTGTGGGTGGGCAGCGCGCGCGGCAGCGACCTGCTGCGGCTGGTGCTGCTCGACCCGGCCACCGGGGCCGAGGAGGAGGTCGACGCCGACGACGAGGCCGACCTGTCGGGCCCGGTCGTCTCCGACCGCACGGGCACGCTGCTCGCGGCCTTCTACCTGCGCGACCGCGTCGTGGTGCATCCGCACGACGCGGGCTTCGCCCGCGACTGGGAGGCGGTGCGCCGCCTGCACGGCGGGGACCCCGTCATCTCGGGGCAGGACGCCGAGGAGACGACCTGGATCGTCGGCTTCGACGACGACCGGGACCCCGGGGCCACCTACCTGTTCGATCGCCGCACCCACGAGGCGCGCTTCCTGTACCGGCCCCGCCCCTGGCTGTCGCCGGACCACCTGGCACCGATGGAGCCCGTGCGCATCACCTCGCGGGACGGCCTGACGCTGCGCGCCTACCTGACGCTGCCGGTGGGCGTGCCCCACGAGGGCCTGCCCGCCGTGCTGCTGGTGCACGGGGGACCCTGGTCGCGCGACTCCTGGGGCTTCGACCCGCAGGCGCAGTTCCTCGCCAACCGCGGCTACGCGGTGCTGCAGGTCAACTACCGGGGCTCGACCGGCTTCGGGAAGGCCTTCGCGCACGCGGCCGAGCGGGAGTTCGCCGGGCGGATGCACGACGACCTCATCGACGGCGCCGACTGGCTGGTGGACCGGGGGTACGCCGACCCGGCCCGCCTCGGCATCTACGGCGGCAGCTACGGCGGCTACGCGGCGCTGGTCGGCGTCACGTTCACGCCCGACGTCTTCGCCGCGGCGGTCTCGTACGTGGGCCCGTCCAGCCTGGTCACCCTGGTGCGCTCGTTCCCCGCCTACTGGCGGCCCCTGCTGGCGAGCACCTGGTACCGCTACGTGGGCGACCCCGACGACCCGGACGACCTCGCCGACATGGAGCGGCGCTCCCCCCTGAACCTGGTCGACCGCATCCGCACACCCCTGCTGGTCATCCAGGGCGCCAACGACCCGCGCGTGACCCAGAGGGAGAGCGACCAGATCGTCGCCGCGCTGCGCGCCCGCGGCGTCGACGTGGAGTACATCGTCAAGGACGACGAGGGGCACGGCTTCGTGAAGCCGGAGAACCGCATGGAGGCGTACGGGGCCATCGAGCGCTTCTTCGCGCGCCACCTGGGCGGTCGCACGGACGCGGGTGGGTAGGGCGGCGCCGGCACGCGGGCCGGCCGCCCCGCCGCCGCCCGCCGCGCCCCCCTCGCCGCGGCGGTGGTCGGTGCTCGCCGCCGCGATGGCGGCGCAGGCCGCCTCCTCGGCGCTGCCGCTGGGACTGCCCGCCCTGGGCCCGCACCTGCGCGGGGCGCTCGACCTGTCGCTGCCCGCCCTCGGCGCCCTGCTGGCCGCGCCCACCGCCGGGTTCGCGCTCACGATGTTCGCCTGGGGCGCGCTCTCCGACCGGCTGGGCGAGCGCCGCGTGCTGGTCGCGGGGCTCACGCTGTCGGCGGCCCTGCTCGTCGCGGCGGCGACCGTGGCGGGCTCCGCCCTGGGCGTCGGGCTGCTGCTGGTGGCGGCGGGCGCGGCGGGCGCGTGCGCACCCGCCGCGAGCGGCCGCGCCGTGGTCGCCTGGTTCCCCCCGCACGAGCGCGGCCTGGCGCTCAGCCTGCGCCACACCGCGCCGATGGCCGGAGGCGCCCTGGGGGCGGCGGTGCTGCCGATCGCCGCGGGGGCCGCCGGCACCGGGGGTGCGCTGGTGGCGCTGGCCGTGATCTCGCTGCTGGGTGCCGTGGGCGCGGCGGGCGTGATCGCGGAGGACCCGGCCGCGGGGCACCCCGAGGCCGCCGCGGGACACGCCGAGGCGGCCGCCGCACCGGCTGTGCGCCATCCCGCCACCGACGGGCGGGTGTGGATGCTGGCCGCGGCCGGCGGCCTGGTGGTGGTGGCGCAGGCGGCGCTGCTGCGCTTCCAGTCGGCGTACCTGCACGACGACCGCGGCTGGTCGGAGTCGGCGGCGGCGTCGGTGCTGTCGGTGACGCTGCTGTCGGCCGCGGCGCTGCGCGTGCTGGCGGGCGTCTGGTCGGACCGCCGCGGCCGTCGCGTGGGCGTGCTGCGCGACCAGGCGCTGGCCGCGGCCGTGCTGCTCGCGGCGGTGGGGTTCCTGGCCGGCATGCCGGCCGCCCTCGCGGCCGGGCTGCTGGTGGCGGCGACCGCCCTGACGATGGCGGGCAACGGCGTCGCCTACGCCGCGGTCTCCGACGCCGCGCCCCTGCGCACCGGGGCGGCGCTCGGGCTCTACTCCACGGTGCTGATCGTGCTCGTGACCGCCGCGCCGCCCGCCTTCGGCCTGCTGGCCGACGCCGTCCCGCTCGGCCGCGCGTTCGGGCTGCTGGCGGTGTTCCCGCTCGCCGGCGCCCTGGTGCTGACGGCGCTCGCGCGCCGCCTGCGTCGCGCGCGCACCCTCCACTAGGCTGGTCCCCGTGCTGCACCTGCTCGAGTTCCCCGCCGACGACACCGACCGCGCCCGCCGTTTCTGGGAGGGGCTGCTGGGCACGGAGCTCGCGCCGCGCAGCGGCGATCAGGGCCAGGGCTGGCAGACCGGCGGCGGCGGTCCCGCCGTCGGCGTGCACGCCCGCGGAGCCGGGCCCGGCGACCGCTTCTCGCTGCCGTACCTCGCCGTGCCCGACATGGCGGAGGCGCTCGCCCGCGTGCGCGCCCTGGGGGGCGAGGTGATCCACGGCGGCGACCGGTTCGCCGTGTGCCGGGACTCGGAGGGCACGCCCTTCGGTCTCGCCCTGGTCCTGGGATGACCGCCGGGCCCGAGCCCCCGTGGCGCGCACCCGGCGAGGGCGTCGCGGGCGGCCCGGTGTACGCCCAGCCGGTGCTCCTGCGGCGCGACGACCTGCTGATCGTGGCCCGTGACGTCGTCGCCTACCCCTGGGCCCTCGGCTTCTCGCCGCACCTGATGTGGCCGGGAGGTGAGCGATGGCCCGGCGGGCCCTGGAGCCGGGACTGGGACGCGCCGCCGGAGCGCGGCGACCTGCGCGTCTGGGTGGAGCGCGCCGACGGGGTCCGGGTCGAGGAGGCGGGGCCGCGGCCGGGCGAGACCGCCGACCCGCCCGAGGCCCCGATCCTCATCCCCCGCGGCGGCCGCGGGGAGGTGGACTGGGTGCAGGACTACTGGCTGTGGCCCGCGCCGCCTCCCGGCGACGTCGTGCTCGGGGTGTGGTGGCCCGACCGCGACGTCCCCGAGAGCCGCGCGACGATCACCGCGCGGCAGATGGACGCGGCCCGCGGGCGCATCATCGACCCGTAGGTCGCGGCGGGGTCAGCCCCGGATGTCGGCGTGCGTGCCGATCGCCCCGGTGGCGTCCCAGCCGTGCCAGCGGTCGACGCGGATGCGGGCGATCACGCGCGCCGAGTCGCGGTCGGGATAGGGGGCGCCGGTGTAGTGGCGGGCGAGCCGGTCGATGACCCGCAGCCCCTCGTCCGGGCCCATCCCCGTCACCTCGCCGATGAGGCTCACGTGCCGGTACCAGTCGTCGCGGTCCAGCACGGTGAGCGCGACGGCGGGGTTCCGCCCCAGGAAGCGGATGCGCAGCCGGGTGTGGTCCATGCTCAGCAGGACGCCGCCGTCCTCCCACGCGTACCAGGTGGCGACCGTGTGCGGCGTCCCGTCGGCTCGGACGGAGGCGAGCACCGCGGGGTTCGGCTGCGCGAGCAGCGGGTGCAGGGACGCGGGGACCGGGGCGGCGGGCACGGGCGCTCCTTCGCTAAAGAGTTAGTGAACGGCCCTCACGATACCCTGCACCCGTGACGGAGCACCACCCCGCGGAGGGGCCGCCGGCGGGTGTGGGCGCCGCGGCGGCGCAGGTGCTGCTCGCGGGGGCGGAGCTCGCGAACCTGTTCGACCGGCTCCTGCGCCGCGAGGGCGGCGTCAACCTGACCCAGTACCAGGTGCTGAGCCTGCTGGCGGCCGCGGAGGACCCCCAGGAGCCCTGGCAGATCGCCGCGGCCCTGCGCCTGAGCTCGGCCCACGTGACGCTCGTGCTCGACGGGCTCGAGCGCGGGCGGCTGGCGGCGCGCGGCCCGCACCCCCGCGACCGCCGCCGCCGCCTGGTGACGCTGACCGGCGCGGGCGCCGAGCGGCTCGCACACCTTCGCGCCCACGTGGCCGCACTGGAGACGCGCCTGCTGGCCGCGGCGTTCACGGCGGAGGAGCAGGCGACCCTGCACGGGATGATGCGCCGGCTGCGCGGGGCGATGGCCGACCTGGTGGTGCCCGACATCCGCCCTCAGGTGGGACCGTAGGCGGTACGGCCGCGCGGGCCCCGCTACACCACCACGCGGCTCACCCCGGCGGCGTCCTTCGCCACCCGCAGGCTCGCCCCGAGCCGCTCCGCGACGCCGGGCAGGTGGGTGATGACCGCGATCAGCCGCCCCTCGCCCGCCAGGCGCTCCACGCCGGCCAGCGCCTGCTCCAGGGAGTCGGCGTCGAGCGTCGAGAAGCCCTCGTCCAGGAACAGGCAGTCCAGCCGCCCGCCGGACTCGGCGGCGATGTCGCCGAGTCCCAGGGCGAGCGCCAGGCTCGCGAGGAAGCGCTCGCCCCCGGACAACGTGGACGGCGGTCGCGTGCGCTCGTTGCGGCGCACGTCGACGACGCGCAGCGGATCGCGCTCCCCGCCGGCAAACCGGTAGGCCCCGTGCGACAGCTCCTGCAGGCGCACCGATGCGCCCGCCGCGAGCCGCTCGCCGAAGCGCGCCAGCAGGAACCGCGGGAAGCCGTTCGCCTGCAGGTCGCGGGCGACCTGGGCGTGCACGGCCGCCTCGGCACGGGCCCCCGCCGCCTGCCGCCGGAGCGACGCGGCCTGCCCGGCCGTCGCGCGGACGGCGGCGAGTCCGGCCCGGGCCGCCCGGGCCGCCGCGTCGGCGGCCTGCAGAGCCGCGGGCAGATCGGCGCTGCCACCGACCCCGAACGGCGCGCCCCGCGCGGCGAGGGCCCGCTCCGCGGCCTCGCACCCCGCCTCGGCGGCGCCCGCCTCCTCCCGTGCCGCCGCGGCCGCCGCGTGCGCCGCGTCCCGGAGACCCGACAGCGCCGCGAGGAACGCCGCGGGGGGGAGGTCGTCGCCGGGCGCCGCCAGCCCGGTCAGCGTGGCGACGCGCGCAGCGGCGCCGCGCAGCCGGCTCAGCTCGCCGGTCTCCAGCGCCGCCAGCGCGGTGCGTGCCGCCTGCTCGGCCTCGACGGCCGCCTGGCGCACCCGCGCGGCCTCCTCGGCCGCGGCCTCCGCCGCGCCCACCTCCTCGCGCGCCGCCGCCAGCGCGGCGGCGGGATCGGGCAGCGCCCCCCAGGTCCCCAGCCGCCCGCGCGCCGCGATCTGCTCGCCGCGCAGCTCGGCGAGACGCGCGGCGGCCGCGCGGTGCGCGCCCTCGGCGGTCCCCACGGCGCCCCGGGCCGCGCCGTACGCCTCGCGCGCCTCGGCCAGGGCGGCCTCGGCGGCGGCCACGGCATCCTCGGCACTCGCGAGCGCCGCCGCGGGGTCGGCCCCGGCGTCGCCGCCCGCCTCCCGTCCCGCCTCCTCGGCCCGCGACCGGGCGGCGGCGTGGTCGGCCTCCGCCCGCTCCCGGGCCGCGGCCGCGCGGGCCCGGGCGGCCGCGGCCTCCCGCTCCCGTCCGCGCGCCCCGTCGAGGGCGCGGGCGAGGGACACCGCGTCACCGGCCGCCTCGCCGGCGTCGTGGTCGCCGACCGTGCCGCCGCAGACCGGGCATGCGTCTCCGGGGGCCAGGCCGGCGCGCAGGGCGACCACATGGTCGTGCCGCACGGCCGACTCGTGCGCCCGCTGGGCGTCCTCGCGCGCGGCCATCGCCGTGTCGTGCGCGCGGGCGGCCTCACCGAGGGCGGCGTCCGCGGCGGCCAGCACCGCCGCGGCCTCCATCACGGCGCGCCGCGCGGCGGCGAGCCCGGCCGCGCGGTCGCGGGCGGCGACGGCCGTGGCGTGGGCCGCCGCACTCTCGGCCCCGGCGCGCTCCGCCTCGGCGAGGGCGCCGCGCGCGGCGCCCTCGGCCGCGGCCGCCTCCGCGACCGCCGACTCCTGCGCCGGCACCGCCGAGGCGAGCCGCGCCAGGGACTCGGCCGCCACGGCCAGACCCGAGAGGTCGGCGGCGGTGGCCCCGTGGCGCAGGCGCAGGAGCTCGCGCGCGGCGAGGGCGCCCTCGTGGTCGCGCACGGCGCGCTCGCGCGCCGCCGCCGCCTGCGCGACGACCTGCTCGGCCCCCTCGAGCCGCGCCACCAGGGCGTCGCATGCCGCGCGATCGGGCAGCAGGGCCGCCCCGTCGTGTGCGGCCGCGGCGCGTTCGCGGGCGTCGGCGGCCCGTCGCCTCGCGCCGTCGGCCCGCTCGGCCAGCGGGCGCAGGGCGCGCACCGCGGCGCGACGCCGGGCGGCCTCCCGCGCCCCCCGCGCCGCCCCCCACCATGCGGTGGGCGCGTGCGCGGGCAGTGACGCGATCGCATGGTCGAGGCCGAGCGCGCGGCCGTCGGCCGCGCTCTGGGCCCGTTGCGCGGCCAGCCGGGCGCCCTCCAGCGGCGCCACCGCGAACAGCTCGCGCAGGATCGCGTCGCGCTCGCGCGGCTGCGCGCCCAGGAACCGCTCGAAGCGCCCCTGCGCCAGCAGCACCGCGCTCGTGAACGCCTCGAAGCCCAGCCCCAGGAGGCGCCGCAGCACCTCGTCCACGCCCTGGTCGATGACCTGCACGGCGTCGCCGTCGGGGCCGTCCTCCAGCCGCTCGAGCACCCGCGCCGGGTCGGGCGCCTTCGGCCCGTAGCGCCGCGTGACGCGCCAGGTCTCGTCGCGCAGCGCGAACGTCAGCCGCACCTCGCCGTGCTCCGTGCGCAGGGTCAGCAGATCGCCGGAGCGGGTGGTCTCCGGCGTGCGCCCGTACAGGGCGAACGCGATCGCGTCGAGCAGCGAGGTCTTGCCCGCCCCGGTGTCCCCGCCGATCACGACCAGGTCGTAGGGCGTCCAGTCGACCGTCTCCCGGTCGTACGAACGGAAGTGGACGAGCTCCAGGCGCAGGGGCCTCACGCGGTCGCCTCGGCCTCCCGCGCGGCGGCGGCCACCGCCGCCGCGAACGCCTCGGCGACCTGGGGCGCCAGCACGCGCCCCTGCGCCGCGTACCACTCCGCGTACCGCTCGCCCAGGCGGGGCCCTCCGGCGTCGGGCGCGCCGTCGCCGGGCTCACGGCCCGCCACCGGCTCCGGCGCCGCGTACCGCGGCTCCACCCGCAGCGTGCCCGGCACCGCCTCGCGCACCTGGCGCACGAGGTCGAGCACCGGCCCGTCCAGGGCGACCTCGCACAGGAACCAGGCGTCCCCGTGCGGCGTCGCCAGCTCGGCGAGCCGGTCGAGGGGCCCGCGCAGCCGCACGAGCGGGCGGGCGGCCGTCAGCGGCACGGTCCCGGTGGTCGTGCGCTGCGGCGACACGTCCACCACGCACGCGCTCTTGGTGTGCGTGTCCTCGGAGAAGTCCAGTGCCATCGGGCTGCCGGCGTACCAGCCGGGCGCCGAGACGCGCGGCACGGCCTGCGGCCGGTGCACGTGCCCGAGCGCCAGGTAGTCGAGATCGGCGGGCAGCGCGGCGGGGGAGACCGCGTAGGTGATGCCCATCGTCAGCTCGCGCTCGCCGCCGCCGGCGAGCGCCCCGTCGACCATCAGGTGCCCCACCAGCACCGCGGCCCCGCCCTGCGCCCGGCGCAGCTCGCGCAGGCGATCCGCATAGGCGCGGAGCACGCTCGCGACGCCGTCGGCGTACCGCACCTTCGCCGCGTCCTCGTCGCGGCCCAGCTCCGCCGCGCCGCGCTGCGGCGGCCAGGGCAGCAGGGCGGCGTGGAGCGGGCCCGACCGGGTCTCCACGCTCAGCACCGCCTCGTCGGCGGTGCCCACGCGGCTGCGCACGTGGATGCCCCGCGCCACCAGGAACGGCGCCAGCGCCGCCCACAGGTCGGGGTCGTCGTGGTTGCCGGTGACGACCAGCACCGGGGCGACGCGGGCCAGGCGCTCGAGGGCGCCCAGGCAGTCCTCGAACGCGAGCGCGTCGACCACCCGGCGGTCGAGCAGGTCGCCGGCGACCAGCACCGCGTCCACCCGCTCCCGCTCCGCCGCCGTGACGAGCTCGTGGAGGGCGGCGCGGGCCTCGTCGCGCCGGTCCTGCCCGTACAGGCGCTTGCCCAGGTGCCAGTCGGCCGTGTGCAGCAGGCGCACGCGCGCCTACCGGAACATGGAGACGACGTCCTCCTCGGTGCGCGACGCGGCGGCCTCGCCCCCGGTGGTCGCCCAGGGCGGGAAGGGGATCTCGAGCGTGAGGGGGGCCGGCACGCTGGGCTGGCTCACGACCACGCGCCCCTGCATGAGCAGTCGCGCGCGGGCGCGGGCGGCCGGCCCCAGCCACCCGTACTCGGCACGCTCGGCCTCGGCCGGGTCGAGCCGCCCGGAGATGCGCACCGCCGCGTTCTGCGTGACCTCGGGCGCCACCAGGGAGGCCTGCTGCTGCGCCCCGACCAGGATCACGCCCAGCGACCGGCCGCGCTGGGCGATGTCGACCAGGGTGTCCTTGATGGGCGACGCGCCGTCGCGGGGCGCGTACTTGTTGAGCTCGTCCAGCACCACGAACTCGATCGGATCGCGGCTGCCCGACTCCTTGGCCGCGAACGTCTGCGCCAGCAGCGTGCCCACCACGAACCGCTGCGCGAACTCGTGCAGACGGGTCAGGTGCACCACCGCGACCGGCGGCTCGTCGCGGGCGGCGTCGCCCCGGGGGATGGCCTGCGCGTCGGCCCGCACGAGGCCGCGCAGGCGGGAGGCCGCGGACTGCAGCCGCCGCGTGAACGCGCTGACGGTGCCCGGCGCCGCGTTGCCCACCCACGCCCGGCCCTCGGGCGTGCGCAGCAGCTCGTCGTCGGACAGCAGCTCGACGAGCCACTCCACCAGGCCCTCGAGATCGGTGAAGACGTCCGTCGCGAGCTCGCTGGGTGCCCGCGGCGCGCGCCGCTCGGGGGCGCCGGGCTGCGGCCCGGCCATGAGCCCGAGCGCTCCCGGGTGCCCGTCCACGGGGACCGCCCGCCGCAGCAGCTCGCCGCGCACCCGCTCCTCGACGAACGAGAGCTGGGAGCGCATGTCGGAGGCGTCGGTGAAGCAGAAGCGCAGCAGACCCTCGAGGACGAAGCGCCACGGGGTCCATCCGAAGACGCGCACGCCGTCCTTGCGCGATTCGCAGTCGGGCAGCCCGGTGCCGTCGCGCCGCGGCGGCGCCCAGAAGCCGACGTCCGGGAAGCCCCCGGGCTCGGCGAGCCCGAGTGCCCGCCACCGCGCGTCGAGCCCGTGGCGGTCGGGCCGCTCGGCGTAGCGGCGGTTGTCGCGGTCGATGTGGAGCAGGTCCTCGCCCTTGACGTTGAAGACCAGCACCCGCACCCGCCGGCGCATCTCCGGATGCTCCAGCAGCAGGCGCACGAGGGCGAGCGCCGTGGAGGTCTTGGTGGCCACCCCGCTGATGCCGGAGATCGACACGTGGCCGCCCTTGGTGCCGTCGAGGAAGTCGAGGTCGAGGCGGATGGGCTCGCCGTCGCGCCCGAGCCCGAGGGCGAGCGTGCGCCGCATCGTGTCCTCGTAGAGGGCCCGTTCGCGCTCCTCCCCCCGCGCCCGGCGCACGGTGCCGCCCGGATGCGGGGCGATCCAGCGCTCGGGGTCGACCCGCACCACCTGCACCTCGGCGGTGCGCACGAGCTCTCCGGGCATCTGCCCGGCGGCGTAGACCACGGTGTCGGAGGGCAGGGTGGCCCCCTCGATCTGCGCGTAGCTCTCCGTGACCATGCCGTAGGTGGTGACCGCGCCCGCCGGGTCGTCGGTGGTGACGGCGACCAGGTCGTCCACCTGCACGCTGGCCCCGTCGGCCACGCCCACCTGGAACAGCTGGCTGCTGGCGGCCTGGTGACCCAGCACCACGCCGAGCGCGTCGGGATCGGGCATCGCATCGCTCATGCCGCGATCACCTCCAGGGTGGGCCGCGCCGCCGCCTCGAGCTCGGCGCGGGCGGCCGCGATGCGCAGCGCGCGGAAGGCCAGCCGCCGGTCGCCCAGACGATGGCGCAGGCGGCCCTCCATGGCCATGACCGGCATCAGGTTCTGGGGCGCGCGGGGGTCGCGGTGGGGGCGGCCCGCGAACCGCGGCAGGGCCGCCGTGGCCCGGTCGGCCAGGCGCCGCGCGGTGTCGAGGCCGAAGGCGCGGGCGACCTCGCCTCGGAGGATCCCGGACCACCCCGACTCCCCGACCCCCGGTAGGCGCTGGTACCAGCTGAAGCGGTCGTCGCCGATCGCGAACAGGGGTGTGCGCTGGCCCACGCGCAGGGCGCCGACGACCTGCGCGGGCTCGTCCTCGAGGTACTGCGCGTGGTGGCTCTTGACCGCGCCGATGACCGGCCCGCGGGGGTCGCGCAGGAACGACAGGCGGCCGTCGAGCACCACGAGCCGGTCGGGCGCCGCCCATCGCTCGGCGACGTCGCGCTCCAGGTGCCGGCGGGCGTCGGCGACGCGCTCCGCCAGCGCCTGCGGCTCCCCGCCGGCGCCCGTGCGCGCGTCCCACCGGAAGGCGCCGACGGCGGGCAGCAGCAGCAGCCGCTCCCCGTGCGTGACCACCTCGCGCCGCACCCGCACGTCGTCGAGCCGGGCGGCCTCGCCCTCGGCGGTGACCGCCCCGGCGGCGATGGCGAAGGCGACCCCGGACAGGGGCGGCCCGCCCTCGGCGGGGCTGACGCTGAGCCAGGCCTCGATCTGCTGCACCCCGTCCACGAACACGAGCGGGCCCGGCGCCGCGGGCCGCGGCGACAGCGGGGCCCACGTGACGGGCTCCACGTCGATGCGCACCACCGAGGTCTGACGCTCGCGCGGGTCCATCGCCGGGCCGTAGCCCGGGTCCGAGACCTGCACGGCGAGCGGGGCGCGGCTCTCCATGCACGCACCATAGTCCCGGGGGCGGACGGGCCGGGGCGCGCCTCGCCCGCGCGGGGCGACCACCGCCCGCACCCGCGGGGGCGCGGGATGGCATCCTCCCGATTCAGGTCGTGCTCCCCCGTGGCCGACACATCGTCGGTCCGCACCGTCACCGGAGGCCCCTGTGTCGAGGAAGCTCATCGTCGGAGTGATCGTCGCCGCGCTTGCGGTGGTCGCCGTCCTGGTCGGGGTGCAGCTCCTGTCGGGCGACGACACGCCCAGCCGCGCCGAGGACTTCGAGGGCCGCGAGGAGATCGCCCAGCTGCTCGAGGGGATCCCGCAGGACGGCCGCCGGCTGGGCCGCGCGGACGCGCCGGTGACCATCGTCGAGTACATCGACTACAAGTGCCCGATCTGCGCGGACGCCAGCGAGACCCGCATCCCCGAGCTGATCGAGCGCTACGTCCGCACCGGCCAGGCCAAGCTGGAGCTGCGCCCGATCGCCTTCCTCGGCCCCGACTCCGAGCGCGGGGCGCTGGCCGGCGAGGCCGCCGCGGAGCAGGACCGCATGTGGCACTTCACGGAGCTGCTGCTGCGCAACCAGGGGAACGAGAACCAGGAGTGGATCACCGACGACGTGGTGCTGGGGGCCGCGGAGGCCGCCGGCCTCGACCGCGAGTCCTTCGAGGAGACGTTCCGCGGCGACGACGTCGTGGACCGCTTCCTGCAGGCGCGCCAGCAGGCGCAGGAGGACTCGGTGACAGGCACGCCGTTCTGGGTCATCAGCGGACCCGGCGGTGAGGACTCCTTCTCGGGCAACGCGCCCCTCGAGCAGTTCCAGCGGGCCATCGCCGACGCGCGCGGGAACGGCGCGCGCTGAACCGGCGGCGCCCCCGGGGCTCCGACCCCGGGGGCGGTGCGGCGCCCGGCCGGGCGCTGTCGGGCGTCAGCGGTGGGCCCGGGACAGCACGCGTCCCAGGAGCCAGTCCCGCCACTCGTCCATCCCGCGGTCGTCGGCGCCCGCCGCCGTGGTGAACACCGCGAGGTCGGGGGACGTGCCGCGCAGCCGCGCGGCGGCGGCGGCGGTGTCGACGTCGGGCGCCTCGTCGGCGCGGGTGACGACCACCGCCTGCGCCTCGCGCAGAGCCTGCCCGTCGAGGGCCGGCAGCGCGGCGGCGGGGACGACGGCCACCTGCACGTCGCCGCCGGGGACCCCGCGCTCACCCTGGGCGCGGCCGCGGTCCTCCACCAGGACCACCTGCACGTCGCCCAGGGCGCGCACGCTGTCCTGCAGGCCGCGCCGGTACGACGCGGCGGGGTCGACGATCGCGGGCGCGCCGGCCAGTTCCGTGCGCACCGGCGGGCTGCCGGCCGGTCCGTCCGCCCGTACCACCCCCGCCTGGACCCCCCGCAGCAGCGGGACCGTGCGCAGCAGCAGCGTGCTCTTGCCGGATCCCGCGGGACCGGTGAGCACCACGACGGCGGGGTCCTCGCCGGGCCGCGCCACCCCGTGCGCGAGGGCGGTGCGGACGATGCCCAGCACGTCCGTGCGGGTGAGCATGCCCACCGGCCGCCCGTCCTCGAACGCCACCGCCGCCTCGCATCCGCCCAGGATCGCCCGGACCGCCTCCTCCGCGTCCGCGCCGGGCGTGGTGCGGTGGACGGCCTCGGGGCCGAGCAGCACGAGGTCGCCCCCGTCGGTGGCCCGCCAGAGGCCCGCGAGCCGGTCCCCCTCCATCAGGGGCAGGTGACGCACGCGGGCGGCGTCGACCAGGCGGCGCAGCTCGGACGGCGGCACCTCGGGCGTCACCACCAGCGGGCGGCGGGTCATCACCTGCGCGAGCCTCACGAGGGCGTCGCCTCGGCCATGGCCGGGTCGTCGGCGGCCGCGGCGGCCGGCCGCACCAGCAGCACCGCGCACGGGGCGTGGTAGGCGAGGTACGACGCGAAGCCGCCGAGCAGCACCCGCTCGACCCGCCCGCGGTGCGCGGCGGCCACCAGCAGGTCGACCCCCGCCTCGCGCGCCCAGTCGCACACCGCCACCGGCGGGTAGCCCTCCAGCAGCACCGGCTCCGCACCCGGCACCCGGCCGGCGCGCTCCTCCAGCCAGCGGGCCGAGGCGGAGGCGAGGTCGCGCGGATCGGGCACCAGCGCCCCGCCCATCCCGGCGAAGACCAGCGGCTGGGGCGCCGCGTACACGATGCTGAGCCGGCCCGCGCCGAGCTCCCGGAGGCGCCGGGCCTCCTCGACGGCGCGGTCCGACGCCTCGGAGTCGTCGACGCAGCAGGCGATGTGCGCGTATGGGGCGGCCATGTCTACCTCCTGGCGGGGTGGAGGGGGAGTACCCGCTCCGGGATCCTCGCCTCCCGGGAGGCGGCGGGCAACACGACCTCGGCCGGCGTCACGGCCGGGCCGGGTCGACCGTCGCGCCGAGCAGGATCTCCACGCGCGTCCCCGTGCGCCGCTCCGGGAGGCCGAGCGCCCGGGCGGCCGCACGCAGCGCGGCGTTGACGGGGGTCACCTCGGCGACCAGGACGGCGACCCCGTCCCGCGCCGCCTCGTCCCCCAGCCGCGCGAGCAGGCGGGCGCCCACGTCCCCCTGCCGCCAGCCGTCGGCCACCGCCAGCGCCGCGGCCGCGCGCGCCGGACCCGCCGGGCGCCAGGCGACGATGCCCACCAGGTGCGCCCCCGCGTCGGCCACGATGGCCCGGCCCCCGTCGAGGTGGGCACGCAGGGCGGCCGCGAGTGGCGGGGTGTGCGCATGGCGGACGTCGCTGCGCGCCTGGGCGAGGTCCGCGAGCAGGCGCGCGACCGCGTCCCCGTCGTCCGGCTCGGCGGCGCGGATCCGCACGCGGGGGGGCGCGGAGGGTGGCGGTGCGCAGCGCACGTGGTGATGGTCGGCCATCCGCGCCCGCCGCGAAACGGGACCAAACGCGGCACCCCGGTGCGGGCTTCCCGCGCCGGTGGGCGGCCCGCTACCGCTCGTCCAGCAGGCCGGCGTCGAGGGCGTGGCGCACCATGGCCGCCCGGGACTCGGCTCGGAGCTTGGTCATGACGTGCGCGCGGTGGCTCTCCACGGTGCGGACGCTCACCACGAGCTCCTGCGCGATCTCCTGGTTGGTGTACCCGAGCGCCAGCAGGCGGAGCACCTCCCGCTCCCGGGGCGACAGCTCGTCGACCGGGCCGCTCGCGGAGGCGGGCTGCGCCATCTTCGCCCCGAGGCTCGGGTGCAGGTAGCGCTCGCCCTGCGCGACGGAGCGCAGCGCGCGCACCAGCTCCTCGTCGGCTGCGGTCTTGACCAGGTAGCCGCTGGCGCCCGCGGCGAAGGCGCGCCGCACGTCGTCGGCCTCGTCGTGCATCGACAGCACGAGCACGCGCACGCCCGGGCGCCGCTCCACGATGCGCGTCGCGCCCTCGAGCCCACCGATGCCGGGCATCTGGAGGTCGAGCAGCACCACGTCGGGCCGGGTGCGCTCGAGGCTGCGGAGGGCCTCCTCGGCGGTCGACGCCTCGCCGACGTACTCGAGGTCGTCCTCCTTGTCGAGCAGGAGCCGCAGGCCCGACCGCAGGACGGCGTGGTCGTCGACCACCAGCACCCGCACCGGCTCGATCACCCACCCACCTCCACGTCGACGATGACCGCCGCCCCCGCCCCGGGGGCGCTCTCGATGCGCAGGCCTCCCCCCAGCAGCTCCACGCGCTCGCGGATGCCCCGCAGCCCGAGACGCCCCGTCGGCGTGGCCGGGTCGAAGCCCCGCCCGTCGTCCTCGACCATCACCCGGATGCGTCCCGCATGATGGCTCACCACCACGCTGACCTGGCTCGCTCCGGAGTGGCGTGCCACGTTGGTGAGCGCCTCCTGCACCACCCGGAAGAGCGCCACCTGGATCTCCTCGGGCAGTGCCTCGGGGATGCTGTCGACCGCGACGTCGACGGCCATCCCGGTCGCCTCGCGGAGCTTGGCCGCCTGCCGCTCGATGGCGCTCGCCAGCCCGTGCTCACGCAGGCCGGACGGTCGCAGGTCCGTGGCGAGGCTGCGGAGGTTCGCCGACACCCCGTTCAGCATCTGGCGCAGGTCCGCGAGCCGCGCGCGGCCGTCGTCGTCCAGGTGGTCGTCGAGCAGGCGCAGGTTCAGCGCGAGCGCCGTCAGGGACTGGCCGGCCTCGTCGTGCAGCTCGCGCGCGATGCGGGCGCGCTCGGCCTCCTGGGCCTCGATGGTCTGGCGCAGGCCCTCGGCCGCCGCCGACGCCCGCGCCTCGGCGGCCTGCACCTTCGCCGACTCGCGCAGCCGCGACCGCTCGGCCGCGAACGTCTCGGCGTTGGCGATCGCGATGGCGGCCTGGCTGGCGAACAGCGACAGCACGCGCCGCCCGCCCTCCTCGATGGGGAAGCGGGTCACCGCCGCCAGGGCGCCGACCGTGTCGCCGCCGAGCTCCAGCGGCTCCACCTCGACCGTGCTGGCGCCGAGGGTCTCGGCGAGGTGCGCCGCCAGGCGCACCGGGTCGGCCGGCGCGACGACGTCCTCCAGCACGAGGGCGTCGACGCCGTGCGCGTAGCGCACGCGCATTCCCCCGTCCGCGTCCACGACCGCCACCGCCATCGTGTCGGCGCCGATCAGGCGCCGCGCCCGGCGGACGATGAGCGGCAGCAGCTCGTCGAGGTCCAGCGTCGACAGGATCGCGCGCGCCACCTCCTGCACGCTCCGCATCTCGTGGCCGCGCCGGCGCTCGGCCTCGTAGCGCCGGGCGTTGGCGATGGCCACGGCGGCCTGGGCCGCCAGCGTGAGCGCGATGCGCTCGTCCTCCTCGGTGAAGGAGGCCGACGCCTCCTTCTCGGTGAGGTAGAGGTTGCCGAAGACCTCGCCGCGCAGCGCGATGGGCACGCCCAGGAAGGACTCCATCGGCGGGTGGTTGGGGGGGAAGCCGCAGGAGCGCGGATCCGTGCTGATGTGGTCGAGGCGCACCGGCCGGGGGTCGCGGATGAGCAGCCCGAGCAGGCCGTGCCCCCGCGGCTCGGGCCCGATGGCGGCGCGCGCCCGGTCGTCGAGACCGCTGGTGATGAAGCTCTCCAGGCCGTTGCGGTCGCGGTTGAGGACCCCCAGGGCGGCGTAGCGGGCACCCAGGATCTCGCGCGCGACGTCGACCAGCCGGCCGAGCACCTCCTGAAGGCTGCTCCGCGAGGCGAGGCCGATCCCGGCCTCCACCAGGCGCTCGGCGGTGGAGCGGGCGCGGTCGCCCCGCATGCGCTCGCCCGCGATCCGCAGCGCCAGGCCGCCCCCGCGCGCAAGGGCGGCGATCGCCCGCAGGTCGTCGGGCGCCGGGTCGTCCCCCGCCAGCACCCCGCCCACCAGCACCACGCGACCGTCCTCCGCCTCGGAGGCGCACAGGGCGACACGGCGGCCGTCGGGGGTGCGCAGCAGCGCGGGCGGCGGCTCGGGGCCGTTGCCCGCCCGCGGGATCTCCCCCGTCAGCGCCAGCCGCTCGCCCACCCCCGGGTCGGAGGCCGCCAGCACCAGCACCCCCGCGTCGTCGGCGACGCCGACCAGTGCCGGCCGCAGCGGGCAGGTCTCGGCGGCGACGCGCACCAGCGCGTCGCGCACGGCCTGCACGGACCCGCCGTCCGCGGCGGACTCGCACAGCTCGAGCACCGGCGCGACGACGCCGGAGGGGGCAGCGGTATGCGGACGCAGGCGGTCCGAGGTGCTCACGATCCGAAGCGTAGTGCGCGCGGCCTGCGGGCGCGGGCTACGCGGCGTCGGTGCCCTGGAGCGCGGCCGCCACGGTGATGTTGACCACCTGCCCGTGGCGGACGTTGAGACCCCGTGCGAGCCCCGGGTCGTCGCGCAGCGACGCCGCCAGGCCGGCGTCGGCGATGCGCAGCACGTACGGCAGCGTGGCGTTCGCGAGCGCCGCCGTCGCCGTGACGGGCACGGCGGCGGGCATGTTGGCGACGCAGTAGTGGACGACCCCGTCGACCGTGAACACGGGGTCGCTGTGCGTCGTCGGGCGCGTGGTCTCGATGCAGCCGCCCTGGTCCACCGACACGTCGACCACCACCGAACCCGGCCGCATGGCGGCGATCACGTCGGCGCCGACGACCCGCGGGGCACGGGCACCGGGCAGCAGCACGGCGCCGACGACCAGGTCGGACTCCGCCACGCACTCCGCCACCGACAGGCGCGTCGAGTACAGCAGCGACGCCCGTTCGCCGAGCGGCGTCATCTCCAGGGATCGCAGCCGGGCGGTGTCCCGGTCGAGCAGCGTCACGCGCGCGCCCATCCCCGAGGCGACCGTCGCCGCCCGGGTGCCGACGATGCCCGCCCCGATGATGGTGACCCGGGCGGGGGCCACGCCGGCGACACCCCCCAGCAGCACCCCGCGGCCTCCGTGCGGACCCTCCAGGTGGTGTGCGCCCGCCTGCACGGCCAGGCGGCCGGCCACCTCGCTCATGGGTGCCAGAAGCGGCAGCCGCCCCTGCGCGTCCTCGACCGTCTCGTAGCCCAGCGCGACGGTGCCGGCCCGCTGGAGGGCAGCCGCCACGCCCGGCGCCGCCGCCAGGTGCAGGTAGGTGAACAGGATCTGGTCGTCGTGCAGGAAGCCGTACTCGGACGGTTGGGGCTCCTTGACCTTGACCACCAGGTCGCAGCCCCAGCAGGCGTCGGCCTCGCCGATGCGCGCGCCGACGCGCTCGTACGCGGCGTCCGGATGTCCCGCCCCGGCGCCGGCGTCGTGCTCCACCCACACGTCGTGCCCGCGCGAGGTCAGCTCGAGCACGCCGGCCGGGGTCACGGCCACCCGCCGCTCGTCGGGCTTCACCTCCGCGGGGACGCCGACGCGCACGCCGTCAGTCCCGGGGGACCCGGCGGCGCCGCAGGGGCGCCCCGGCCCCGACCGGCGCGCCCGGACGCCGCGGCGCACCCGCCAGCAGGCCGAGGCAGGCGGCCGACGCGAGCGCCGAGACCAGCGCGGCCCCCAGGAGCAGCCCTCGGGTCCACCCGGCGCCCGCCAGCCGGAACCGGGCCGCCTGCAGCTCCTCGGCCCGCACCCGGGCGCGCGCGGCGAGCGCGTGCGACGGCGCCGCGTCGAGCGTGCGCGCGAAGTCCTCCTCGGCCCGGGCGGCCTCGAGCCCCCACAGGTGCTCCATGCCCCTGCGGAAGGCGGCCGCGGCCGGCCCGGGGCGGTTGGTGACGTCGAGGCGGTCCATCAGCAGTCGCACGCGGGAGGCCTGCTCGATGATCCCGCCGCGCTGGCCGGTCTCGCGGACCGTGTGCTCCAGCCGCACGACGCCGCGCACGCGCCCCTCGGCGTCGACCGCGGGGCCCCCGGAGTCCCCGTTCTCCACCGGTGCCGTGATGAACGTCAGCAGCGGCTCCGGCAGGCTCTCCACGACGACGCGCGGTCCCAGCTCCCCGCGGCGCACCGTCGGCACGGGTGCGCTCTCGGCCGTGTCGCCGAAGGGGTCGGAGCTGCCGAAGCCGACGGTGACGATGGGCGTCTCGACCGTGGTGGCGTCGTCCAGCGTGAGCGCCGGGATGCCGCGCGCGGGGATCCGGAGCAGGGCCAGGTCGTCGTCGCGGTCGATGCCGCCCGCCATCACGCGCGCCTGCAGGGGTCGCGCGGACCGCGACCGCCCGTCGGGCACCGCCGGCCACACGCGGATCGAGACGACGCGGGCGCCCGCGGGGCGGACGTCCTGCTGCCGGACCCACTGCCCGAGGAACCGCTCGGAGTGGACCTTCCCCCGGGCGGCCAGGGCGACCGGGGCCGCCGACAGCGCCAGCGTGCGCCCGGTGGGTGCCGCCACGTGGGCGGCCGTGACCAGCACGCCGTCCGGCGACACGGCGAAGGCGGTGCCGAGCTCGGTGATGGTGCGGCCGCCCGCCGGCAGCCGGTACAGCTCGCCCGAGCGGGTGCGCAGCGCGGGGACCTCCACCCGCGTCTCCACGCGGTAGACGCTGGGCAGCGCCAGCACGGCCGCGCGCTCGAGGGGCTCCGGCGACAGCTCGTCCAGGGCGGCGGCGGGTGAGGCCAGCACGAGGGCCGCGACGCCCAGGAGGCCCGCCACCCGCGCGGTGCCCCGCCCCGTCGCGGGT
>DATMJR010000217.1:0-3624 GCA_035553775.1 Miltoncostaeaceae bacterium
GCTACGCGGACTCGCGCAACCGCTGCGCCTCGGGCAGCGACTGCAGCTTGCGCAGGGTGTTGTTCTCGATCTGCCGGATGCGCTCGCGGGTGACGCCGAAGGCCCGGCCGACCTCCTCCAGCGTCTGGGGCTGGTCGCCGGTGAGTCCGAAGCGCATCTCGATGACGCGCCGCTCGCGGTCGGGCAGCGCGGCGAGCGCCTTCTGGACGTCGGTGCTGCGAAGGGCGCTCGATGCCTCGTCGAAGGGCGAGCTCGCGGTCTCGTCCTCGACGAAGTCGCCCAGCGCCGAGTCGTCCTCCTCGCCGACGGGCCGCTCCAGGCTCACCGGCAGCTGCGCCAGCCGCAGGATCTCGCGCACCTCGTCGACGCTCATGCGCAGCTCGTCCGCCAGCTCCTCGGGACGCGGGTCGCGGCCGAGGCGCTGGGTCATGCTCCGCTCCATGTGCACGACCCGGTTGAGCTTCTCGACCATGTGCACCGGGATGCGGATTGTGCGCGCCTTGTCGGCGATCGCCCGCGTGACCGCCTGGCGGATCCACCAGGTCGCATAGGTCGAGAACTTGTAGCCGCGGCGGTAGTCGAACTTCTCGACCGCCCGGATCAGCCCGAGGCTGCCCTCCTGGATGAGGTCCAGGAACGACAGGCCGCGGTTGAGGTAGCCCTTGGCGATGCTCACCACCAGCCGCAGATTGGCCTCGATCATCTGCTGCTTGGCGGACATGTCGCCGCGCTCGATGCGCTTGGCGAGCGACACCTCCTGCTCGGCGGTGAGCAGCGGCACCCGGCCGATCTCGCGCAGGTAGAGGCGCAGGGAGTCGAGGCTGGGCTCGACGGTCAGGTCGAGGGTGGGCGTCTCGCCGGCGCGCTCGCGCTCGCCGTCGTCGTCGTGGACCTCGATGCCCCGCTCGGCGATCCGGGTCAGCAGCTCCTCGAGCTGCTCCCGCGTGAGGTCGACGTCCTCGAGCGCCGTGACGATCTCGGCGTAGGTGAGGTAGCCCCGCTCCCGTCCCTCGTCGATCAGCGCACGCAGCTCGGCTGCGGCGACGGAACGGTCGTCGGGTCCACTCACCGGCATCCAACCCTCCGCGCGACGTTCGGACGGGATACCGCCGGATCCTAGAGCACGGTCCCGCGGGTCGCGGAGTCAACCGCCGCCGGCCACCGCACGCGACGGGGCCGGGCCGGGGGTCGCCGCATCCGGGCCGATCCCGATGCGCACGCGGCCGGGATCCCCTTGCCGGACCGGCGATCCTGCCCCAAGATCGTCTGCGGCTCCCGCCCCCTCCGTGCCTGCAGGCGCGTCCGCCGACTCCGCCGGCGCCGCCCCGCGCGCGGCCCGCGCCCTCCGGGCGTGCACCATCGTCGAAAGGCAGACGCGCATGCGCATCAGGACCGTCCTCGCGGAGGTCGATCTCCAGCAGAGCCTCCCGCCGGCGGCGATCAGCCTGACGCGCGCGGGCGTCACGCGCTCGGCCAAGGCGATCCGGATCGGCCACGGCGACGGTGAGCGGCTCTTCCAGGCCGAGATCCAGTGCTTCGCGGACCTCAATCCGCGCCAGAAGGGCGTCCACATGTCGCGCTTCGAGGAGGGGATCAACGAGGCGATCGACGAGGCGGTCCTGGGCGAAGCCCTCCAGATCGAGGAACTCGCGGAGCACATCGCCCGCCGGGTGGTCGCCGCCCAGGGCGCCCTGCGCAGTGAGGTCACCGTCCGCGCGAGCTACCCCGTGGTCCGCACCACCCCGGTGTCCGAGGTGGACAGCCAGGAGATGTACGAGCTGATCGGCGTCGCCGCGGCGACGCCCGCCGGGGCGCGCCGCGCGCTCGGGGTGTCGGCCCAGGGGATGAACGCGTGCCCGTGCGCCCAGGGCCTCATCCGCGCGCAGGCCGAGGCCGCGCTCGCCGAGGACGGCTTCTCCTCGGAGGACATCGACCGGATCGTGTCCCTGGTCCCGATCGCGACGCACAACCAGCGGGCCCGCGGCACCCTCTACGTCGGCACCGCCGACGGCACCGCCGTGCCGGCCGACGAGCTCATCGCGATCGTCGAGGACGGGATGTCCTCGGAGATCTACGAGCTCATGAAGCGCAGCGACGAGCAGTACGTGGTGGACCGCGCGCACCGCCGCCCCCGCTTCGTCGAGGACAGCGTCCGCGAGATGATCCGCGGCGTCGTGGAGCGGTTCCCGGACCTCGGCGACGACACGTTCGTGTGGGCCCACCAGGCGAACTTCGAGACCATCCACACCCACGACGTGGAGGCCGAGCGCAGCGGTCTCATCGGGGAGATCCGCGGGGAGCTCGCGGGCGAGGGCCAGTCGGTCCACCACGCGTCCCTGCGGGAGTGGCTGGGCGGGGCGTAGGCCCCGCGGGGCCCCGCGGCGGCTCAGCCCGCCGCGGGCGGCCTCCGGCGGGCGAGGTCGAGCCGCAGCTCCGTGCCGCGGGCCAGCCGGCCGATGTTGGCCCGGTGCTTCAGCACCACCGCGAGGGCGGCGAGCACGCTGAACACCAGCGTCGGCCAGGGCTCGCCCCACAGGAGCACGGCCACCGGATAGGTGAGCGCGGCCGCGATGCTGCCGACGGACACGTACCGCGTCGCCCCCACCAGCACCGCCCACACCCCCAGCACCACCAGGGCGGGCAGGGGGGTGAGGGCGATGACCGCGCCCCCGGCGACCGCGACGCCCTTGCCGCCCCGGAACCGCAGCCACACGGGGAACACGTGGCCGAGGATGGCCGCGCCCGCCGCGAGCAGGGGCCATGGGGAGTCGGTGAGCGCCCGCGCGATCAGCACCGCGACCGACCCCTTCGCGATGTCCAGAACCATCACGGCGATCCCGATGCGGCGGCCGAGCGTGCGGAAGACGTTGGTGGCGCCGATGTTCCCGCTGCCCACCGTGCGCGGGTCGACCCCGCGCATGCGGCCGGCGACCCAGCCGAAGGGGATCGAGCCCAGCAGGTAGGCGACGGCCAGCGCGAGCGCCTCGTTCACGGATCACCTGCCACGTCGGGCTCCGGGGACTTGCGGGCGAAGAGCCGGCGCCGGGCCATGATGAAGTAGTAGGCGCCGGACAGGACGGTGAGCACCAGCGCCACCCCCAGCAGCCCGTCGTCGACCCACGCGGGCGTGCCCGGCGCGATCAGCGCGAGCAGGGCGGCGTTCTGGCTCAGGGTCTTCGCCTTGCCCAGGCCGGCGGCCGGGATGACGAGGTCCTCGCTGACGGCGACCAGCCGCAGCCCGGTCACCGCGAACTCGCGCGTGATGATGACCATCGCCGCCCAGGCCGGGACGTCGCCCAACTGCAGCAGGCACACCAGGCCGGCGCTCACCAGCAGCTTGTCGGCCAGGGGGTCGAGGAAGGCCCCCGCCACCGTCACCTGTCCGCGGGCGCGCGCCAGCCAGCCGTCCAGGCTGTCGGTCGCCGCGGCGGCCAGGTACAGGCCGGCGGCCCACCAGCGCGACTCGTCCGAGTCGGCGAGCAGCAGGGCCATCATCGCGGGGATCGCCGAGATGCGGACCGCGGTGACCCAGAGGGCCGCGTTCACGCCACCCGCCGCACTGCGCCCCCCGCCGACACGACCGCCACTCTACCCGCCGCCCCGCCGCCGCGGCGACCGACAGCC
>DATMJR010000218.1:0-3346 GCA_035553775.1 Miltoncostaeaceae bacterium
GCCCGGCCCCCCCGGCCGAGGCCGGGACCACCGAGGCCGCCGGCGCGGACGCCCCGGCGGCCTCGGTGGTCCCGGCCTCGGCCGGGGGGGCCGGGCGGGGCTCCGACGGTGCGGACGCGGCCGGCGCGGGCGCGGCGGGCACCGGCTCCGTCGACGCGGACCGGGCCACGTCGACCGGGGCCTCGGCGGAGAGCGCGACGATCTCGCAGGCGGCGACCTCGCTCACCGCGGCCACCCGCGCGTGCAGCTCCTCGGAGGGGTGGTCGGTGGCCACCCAGAGGGTGAAGGCGTGCTCGAAGGCCTCGCGCTCCAGGTCCTCGGTGGAGGGCTCGGACTTGATCAGCTCGCCCAGCCCCTCGACCTCCTGCACCACCATGTAGGCGCGCGCGGCGCGCAGCATGCAGGCCTCGTCCAGCCGGACGCGGATCTCGTGCACGGTCATGCCGCGCTCGGCCGCCTCGCCGACGACCATCGCCTCGTACTGCGACAGCGCGGCGGGTGCGTCGCCCTCGCCGGGCGTGGCCGGCGGCGCCGGGGGGGCCTCGGCCGTCACGGCCACCTCGGCGCCGGCCGCGGCCGGCGCCGGCGGCGCGTCCGCGCCGCCCTTCAGGATGGCGTCCAGCCGCGCCAGCAGCGCGGCCGTGTCGGCCGCCCCGTCGCCCCCGTCCCCGATGTCGTTGACCATGCCCTCCAGCGTGTCCAGGCAGGCGAACAGCACGTCGGTGACGTCGACGGTGATCGGCGCGGCCCCGTCGCGCAGGGCCGACAGCACCTCCTCCATACGGTGCGTCAGGCCCGCCATGCGGTCGAAGCCCATCGTGGCGCTCATGCCCTTCAGCGAGTGCGCGACCCGGAAGATGGTGTTGAGGGCCTCGCTCGGGTCGTCGGGACGACGCTCGAGGTCGAGGATCGAGGCGTTCAGCGACTGGAGGTTCTCGCGGCTCTCGTCCAGGAACAGCCCGAGGTACTCCTGCATCTCCACGTCGAATCCCCCCGTTCTGACCCTGACGGCCGCTGCCGGTCCCTTCGCAGGGGGCGGTCCGACTGGCCGTCCGGGTGGTTCCCGGGCCCATCGGGGCGCCTTACCCTGCCGTCACGTCATCGGCCCACCAGGAGCAGGCTTTAGTCATGGATGAGACCCTCAGCGTGCGCCCCGGCGAGCCCTCCGCGATGGTCGGCCTCGCGATGTCCCTGGAGGCCGCGCTGGCGCGCCGCGGCGTCCCCGAGCGCCCCGTGGTGTTCGCCTGCATCGGCACCGACCGCTCCACGGGGGACGCGCTGGGGCCGCTGGTGGGGCAGAAGCTGCGGCGGCTGGGCTGCGGGCCGCAGGAGGTCGTGGGCACCCTGGAGCACCCGCTGCACGCACTCAACCTGGCCGAGCGCATCACCCCGCTGCTCCAGGACCCGCGCCGCCCGCTGCTGGTGGCGGTCGACGCGGCGCTCGGGGCGTCGGCCAACGTGGGGTCCGTGCACCTGCGCCCCGGCGGCCTGCGCCCGGGCCAGGGCGTCGGAAAGGACCTCCCGGAGGTCGGTGAGCTGTCGGTGACGGCGACGGTGAACATCGCCGCGGGCGGGATGGACGCGCAGGTGCTGCAGAGCACGCGCCTGTTCATGGTCCAGAACCTCGCCGAGACCATCGGCACCGCCTGCTGGTGGGCGATGCGCAGCCTGCGCCGGCGGGCGGAGGCCGAGGACGCGCCGCTCCTGTCGGTCGCCGTGTAGGCGGCGGCCCGGGGCGGCGCGCCGGCGCGCCGGAACTAGCGGGGGCGCCGGTAGAAGAAGGTGCCCGCCTTCTCCCAGCCCATCTCCTCGGCGCCGTTGATGCGCTCGGTGGAGCCCACGAACAGCAGCCCCCCGGGCGCCAGGGCCTCGAGGAACCGCCGGTACAGCGTGTCCTTGGCGGCGTCGTTGAAGTAGATGACGACGTTGCGGCAGGCGATCAGGTGGCAGCCCCGGGGGAAGGGGTCGCGCAGCAGGTCCATCCGGCTGAACGACACGGCCGTGCGCAGCTCGGCGGAGGCCTGCCACTCCGGGCCCTGGGCGCCGCGGCGCTCGGTGAACCACCGCGAGCGCCGCTCCGGCGAGACGTTGCGCATGTCGGAGGGCGCGAAGACGCCGGCGCGGGCGCGGGCGAGCACGCGCTCGTCGATGTCGGCCGCGAGGACGTCGTGCCGTGCCCGGGGGGCGAGCTCGCGCAGCATGATCAGCAGGGAGTAGACCTCGGCGCCGTAGGAGCAGCCGGCGCTCCACACGCGCAGCCCGGAGGGCGCCGTGCGCAGCAGCGCCGGCAGCAGGTCGCGCTCGAGCTCGACGAAGCGCTCCGGGTTCCGGAACAGCTCGGAGACGTTGATCGTCATCCGGTCGAGGAAGGCGTCGAGGGCGGCCGGGCTGCGCCGCAGCTCCGCGAGGTACGCGTCCAGGTCGGCGGCCCCGTTGCGCTCGGCGAAGCTGCGCAGCCGGCGCTCCATCTGCGCCGGCCGGTACTGGCCGAGGTCGATGCCCGTGAGGGCGCGCACGCCCTCGCAGAACCGGGCGTAGTCGGCGGGCAGGCCGGCGAGCGCGGAGCCGGGGGCGGGTGCGGTGCGCGCGGCGGCGGGCCGGGCCGGGCGGCGGGCTTCGGTGGTCATGCCCATGTGATCGACCGCCCGGCGGGCCCTCATTAGCGGGTCCGCGCGGGACGCCCTCCGCGCGCTACGCCGCGGCCCGTCCCCGCCAGCCCGCGACGGCCTCGGCGATCGCGAGCGGCATCACGTCGAGCGGAACGGCGCCGTCGGTGAGCCCGGCCTCGGCGACGGCCCGCGGCATTCCGTAGATGACGCAGGTGCGCTCGTCCTCGGTCAGGATCCGGGCGCCCGCCGCGCGCGCGTCCCGGGCCCCGGCGAGCCCGTCGTTGCCCATGCCGGTCAGCACCACCAGCAACAGCCGGCGGCCGTAGTGGCGGGCGGCCGACGAGATCGTGATGTCCGCGCGGGGCTTGAGGCCGCCGATGGGGGGCGCGTCGGACAGGCGGGTCCGCCCCTGCAGGGACACCTCCAGGTGGTGCCCGGCGGGCGCCAGCAGCGCGGTGCCGGGGCGGATCTCGTCGGTGGCGCGCGCCTCGCGCACCTCCATCGCGCTCGCGCCGTCCAGGCGCTCCGCCAGGGAGCGCGTGAACCCCACGGGCATGTGCTGCACCAGCAGCACGCCGGCGCCGAGTCGCGCCGGCAGGCGCGGCACCACCTCGTGCAGCGCCTTCGGCCCGCCCGTGGACGTCGCGATCACCACCAGCGGGCCGTCCGGCGCCGCCGCGCGGGCGGCCAGGTCGGCGCCCACGCCGGGGGGCCGGGCGTGCGGGGCGGTCGGGCGC
>DATMJR010000219.1:0-11158 GCA_035553775.1 Miltoncostaeaceae bacterium
GCCCCGCGGCGGAGGCGGCGGTGATCGAGAGCTGGCGGCGCAGCCCCCTGCGGCGCGCCCCCCGGGCACGCGCCGCGTCCGCCGCCGGGGCCGGCGTCTCCGTGCCCATGCCCCGGCGCTACCCGGCCGGGGCGCCGCCTACGCCCCGCCGCCCGCCGCGGGCCCGGGGAGACGGGCCACGACGCATACGGCCGGCGCCCCCTCCAGGTCGTCGACGTGCAGGGCGACGGGCGGCAGCCCGTGTTCCGCGAGCACCGCGCGCAGGTGCGCGGCCGCGGCCGGGGCCCGGGAGGGGTCGTGCGGGTGCAGCAGCGCGACCACGCGCCCGCCCGGCGCGAGGTGGCGCCGCACCACGGCGAGCTCGCGGGCGGGGTCGCCCCGCAGCAGGGGTGGGAAATGGAGCGCGACCACCAGGTCGAAGGCGGCGTCGCCGAGGTCGGCCGCGTGCACGGGCGCCGCGACCAGCGTGAGCCGCCCGGCCGCGACGTGCCCCGCGTTGCGCCGGGCGGCGGCGGCGATCATCGCCGGCGACCGGTCGAGGGCGACCATGCCTCCGTCGTCGAGGCGGTCGCACACCAGCGAGGCGAGTACGCCGTGGCCGCAGCCGAGCTCCAGCACCCGGTCCCCGGGCCGGACCCCGAGCCGGTCGGCGGCCCACCGCATCCGCGCCGACACCGGTCCCGCCGGCGCACCCTGCCCCATCGCGCTCTCCTCCCGGTCCCGGTGCGGCCCCCCTCGGCGCGGGCCCACGCGTCGCGTAACGTCGGCCCGTGACCGACCGGCCCCCGCGGACGCACCCCGACCGGCGCCGCCCGGGCGTGGTCGCCGACCTGCCCGACATCGCCGCCATCCTCGCCGATGCGCCGATCGGCTTCGCCGTCTTCGACGACCGCCTGCGCTACCGGGTGGTCAACCGGCGGCTCGCGGAGATCAACGGCCTGCCGGCCGAGGACCACCTGGGGCGCACGCCGCAGGAGGTCCTGCCCGACATGCCCGCCGCCGCGCTGGAGCCGCTCACCCGCGGCCTGCGCGGTGAGACGACCTCCTCGGTGGAGACGCACGGCTACACCCCGGCCGACCCCGGTGTGGAGCACCACTGGCTGGTGAGCTGGGTGCCCGTGCGGACGGCCGGCGGCGCCGTGACGCACGTGGCGGCGTTCGTCGAGGACATCACCGACCGCACGCGCGCGGAGCAGGCGATCCACGACAGCGAGCGCTTCCTGCGCCGCGTCCTCGATGCGCTCTTCACGTTCGCCGGCGTGATGCGGCCCGACGGCACCCTCGTCGAGGTGAACCGGCCGGCGCTCGCGGCGGCGGGGCTGCACCTGGACGACGTGGTCGGCCGGCCGCTGTGGGAGACCTACTGGTTCGCATGGGATGCGGGCGTGCAGCGGGATCTCCGGGCAGCGGTGCGCCGCGCCGCGGCGGGGGAGACCTCGCGCTACGACACCGACGTGCGCGTGGGGCCCGACCAGCGCCTGACGATCGACTTCCAGCTGATGCCCATGCGCGACGGGTCCGGCGCGGTGACGCACCTGGTCCCCTCGGCGGTGGACGTCACCGCCGTGCGGGCGCTGGAGCGCGAGCGGGAGCGGCTGCTGGAGGCCGAGCAGACGGCGCGACGCCGGGCCGAGGGACTCGCGGCGCTCTCGGCGCGGCTGGCGCCCGCCCTGGCGGCCCACGAGGTGGCCGCCGTCGTCGGAGCGGAGTTCGCCGCGCTGACCGGGGCGGTGGGCGTCGCGCTGCAGGCGGTGGACGCCCGCCCCGCCCGGCTGAGGGCGCTCGTGCACGTGGGCCACCCGCCCGACGTGCGCGCCGCCTTCCAGGTGATCCCGCTGTCGCACCCCCTGCCCGCCACCGATGCCGCCCGCGAGGGGAGGCCGGTCTACATCGGCACCCGTGGACAGCTGCTGCTGCGGTACCCGCACCTGGCCCCCGTGATCGCCCCGCTGGAGGACCGCGCGTGGGCGATGCTGCCGCTGGAGGTGGACGCCCGGGTGGTCGGGGTCCTGGCGCTGATGTTCCACCAGGAGCGTGCGTTCGACGCCGGCGAGCGCCGCTACCTGGAGGCGATCGCCCGCCAGTGCGGGCAGGCGCTCGCCCGGGCCGACCTGTACGAGCGCCAGCGCACCATCGCGCAGGGGCTGCAGCGGGCCCTGCTGCCGCCGCGCCTGCCGCACCTGCCGGGGCTGACGGTGGCGGCGCGCTACCAGGCGGCCGGCGAGGGGCTCGAGATCGGCGGGGACTTCTACGAGCTGCTGCCGACGGGCGGCGGCGGCGCGCTGGTGGCGATCGGCGACGTCTGCGGGCGCGGCCCGGAGGCGGCCGGCGTCAGCGCCCTGCTGCGGCACGCGGTGCGCCTGCTGGGGCGCGACGCGACCGGCGCGGGTGCGCTGTGCCGGGCGCTCGACGCGGAGCTGCGGTCCCAGCGCGACGACCGCCTCTTCGCCACGATGGCGGTCGCGTACCTGCGCCCCGACGGGGACGGCCACCGGGTGTGCGTGGCGGTGGCCGGTCACGAGCCGCCGCTGGTCGTCCGGGCCGGCGGCGCGGTGGAGGCGGTGGAGGCCCGGGGACACCTGCTCGGGGTCGTGCCCGACCCGGAGTTCGACGAGCAGGAGCTGCGGCTGGGCCCCGGGGACGCGCTGGTGCTCTACACGGACGGGGTCGTGGGAGCGCTCGGCGCGGACCCCACGCCCGGCCTGGTGGCACGGGTCCGGGGCGCCGCCCCGTGGGCGCCCGAGGGCCTGGCCGATCTGCTGATCGCCCAGGCGGACGAGGGCGGGCGCGCGGGCGGCGACGACGCGGCCGTGCTGGTGGTGAGCGCCACCGCTCCGTAGGGACGCCGCCGCGCGGCCCGTCAACCCGTCTGGCGCGCCCCCTGGGCGTGGGTGGCGGGCGCATCGGGACCGGGCGGCGAGGGCGGGGGCGAGGGCCCGAGCGCGCCCGTGATCGTGATCGCCTCCCGTGCCAGCGCCCGTCGTGCGAACACCTGCTGCACCGTGATCGCCCGCTGCGGCCGACCGCGGCCGACGAAGGCGACGAACCAGTTCAGCAGCACGGCGACGCGGTTCTTGAAGCCGGTCAGGTACATCAGGTGGACCACCAGCCACAGCAGCCACCCGAGGAAGCCCGAGGTGCGGATGGGGCCGAACGCGGCCACGGCCCGGAAGCGGGAGATGGTGGCCATGGAGCCCTTGTCGCGGTACCGGAAGGGCAGGGGGGCGGTGTCGCCCCGCAGCCGCCGCCGGATGGTCTGGGCCGCGTGCCGCCCGGACTGGATCGCCACGGGTGCCACCCCGGGCAGGCGGTCCATGCTCATCAGGTCGCCCACGACGAAGATCTCCGGGTGGCCGGGAACGGTGCAGTCCGGGGCCACCACGACCCGTCCGGGGCGGTCCAGGTCGGCGCCGGTCGCCTCGGCCACCATCCGGCCCACCGGGGATGCCTCGACGCCCGCCGCCCAGATCTTCGTCGCGGCGTCGATCCGGCGCAGGCCCGGGTCCGCGGCGTCGGTGTCGATGCCCCCCGCGTCGACCCCGGTGACCATCACGCCCAGGTGCAGCTCCACCCCCAGCCGCTCCAGGGCGCGGATGGTCTTCCGCTGCAGGCCCGCCGGGAAGGGGCCGAGCACCGCCGGGGCCGCGTCCAACAGCACCACCCGGGCGGCGCGCGGATCGATGGAGCGGAAGTTGCGCGTGAGGGAGCGGTGCGACAGCTCGGCGATCTGCCCGGCCATCTCCACGCCGGTGGGGCCCGCGCCGACCACCACGAAGGTCAGCCACGCCGCCCGCCGCACCGGATCCGGCTCGCGCTCGGCCATCTCGAAGGCGCCGAAGATGCGCCCCCGCAGCTCCAACGCGTCGTCGATCGTCTTCATGCCGGGGGCGTGGTCGGCGAAGTGCGCGTTGCCGAAGTAGGACTGGCGGGCACCGGTGGCGACGACGAGCGAGTCGTAGGGGACCTCGCTGCGCAGCCCCAGCGTGTCGAGGTGCACGCAGCGCCGCGCGACGTCGACGGCGACCACGTCGCCGAGGAGCACGCGCGCGTTGCGCTGCCGGCGCAGGACGTCGCGGATGGGCGGGGCGATCTCCCCCGCGGAGAGGATCCCCGTCGCCATCTGGTACAGCAGCGGCTGGAACAGGTGGTGGTTGCTGCGGTCGACCACCGTCACGTCGACGTCGGCGCCCCGCAGGCCCTTGGCGGCGTTCAGGCCGCCGAATCCGCACCCCAGGATGACGACGCGGTGCCGGCCGTCCCGGGCCCCGCCGGCCTCCGCCGCCGCGTGCCCCGCCTGCGTCACCGCTCCTCCTCGCACGCCCGGACCGCCGGCCGGCGGTCACCGGTCGTTCACGCGCGGGCGGCGGCGGAAACCTCCCGTGAGGACGCGGGGCCGCTCGCGGGGGGCGCGGCGACCTCGATCCGGTTGCGCCCGGCGTTCTTGGCCCGGTAGAGGGCCGCGTCGCTCGCGGCGATGAGCTCCTCGCGGGTGCCGCGCCCGGGCGAGAGCGCCGCCACCCCGCCGGACACGGTCACCCGCAGGGGCTCGCCGGCGCCGGTGGTCAGGCGCAGGTCCTCGACGCCGCGGCGGATCCTCTCGGCCAGTGCCCGCAGCGCCGGCTCCCCCGCGCCGGGGACCACCACCGCCAGCTCCTCGCCGCCGTAGCGCGCCGGCAGCGCGCCACCGGTGCAGCTGTCGGCGAGGACGCGGGCGACGGCCTGCAGCACGTGGTCGCCGGCCTGGTGGCCGTGGTTGTCGTTGATGCTCTTGAAGCGATCCAGGTCGAGCAGCACCAGCCCGCCCGCCTCGCCCGTCCGGCAATGGCGGTCCACCGTGGCGGCGAGCACCTCCTGGAACCGGCGGTGGTTGGCGAGCCCCGTCAGCTCGTCGGTGAGGGCCTGGTGGTGCAGATCCTCGTGCCGGAGCGCGTTGGCGGCGGCGATCGACGCCTGCCCGCACAGGTAGGCGAGCAGGGACCGGGCCTCGTGGTCGAAGGGGGTGCCGCCGCGGGCGACGGCCACGGTCCCGATCGGGCGCCCCTCGGCGGTGATCGCGCACGCCAGGGCGTACGCGTCCCCGTCCGCCGCCTCCCCGAGGCCGCCCGTCCGCGCGGCCGCGGCCGCCGCCTCCGCCAGCAGCGCGTCGTGCCCGTCGCCGACGCGGGCGCGCGGGTACCGCGGCGCCCCGGGTCCCTCGTCCGTGTCCGCGCGGCCGGCCTCGGCGTCGAGGGCGTCGACGCCGGCGCGGGTGACGATCTGCAACAGCGCGTCCACGTCCAGCGTCGATGCGAAGGCCTCGCCGACCCGGCGCACGGCCGCCCGCAGGCGGGTGCGCTCGCGCTCCAGCGCGACGAGGCGCTCATGGGCGCGCTCCACGCTGCGGCGGCGGTCACGGGTGGCGTAGCCGAAGAGCATCACCAGCGGCAGCAGCGACAGCGGCGCCCACGCGTGGATCCGCAGGTCCTCCGCGGCCAGCAGGCCCAGCGGCGCGAGCGCCAGGTCGAAGATCCCGACCTGGGCGATCACCCGCGCCTGCAGGTGGGGCAGCACGCCCGCCGCGACCCACTCGCGCACCGTCGAGAACACGAGGTCGAACAGCACCTGCACCAGCATGGCCACGAGCAGCACCAGCAGCGGGGCGTCGTGGATGCGGTCGGCCCCGGCCACGATCAGCACGAGGGCCGGGCCCGCCGCATGCCAGGCGTTGCCGCCCGAAAAGGTGATCCGCTCGGCGTGGACCTTGCCGCGGAGGGCGTCCGCGATGGTGCCGAGGGCGAAGCCCAGGCACACCAGCAGGGGCACCGCCGCCGGGGGGGCCAGCGCGAAGAGGGCCACCAGCAGGGGCTGCGTCGGCACCAGGTTCCCGGCGCCGAGCGGGTAGGCGACCCGTCCGGCGAGCACGTAGCCCACCAGGGTCAGCGCCAGCACCGGGGAGGGCACCCACGGCGACACGCCGGTGGCGGCGGCCAGCGCCATGCACGTCCCCACCAGGGCCAGTGTCAGGGCCAGCTCGAACAGCAGCTCCCGGCGGGGCAGCCGCCGCCCGCGCGTGCCCCAGGAGGTCTCGAGCAGATCCGTGACGGCGTCCGCGGGAGCCGTGTCGGCCGTGGCCGTGCTCACGCGGGCATCCGCACGGGCGCGGCCGGCCGCGCGCCCGGCCGCGGGGCGCGGGCGGGCGGACAGGGGCGCAGCGCGTATCGGATGGGCGGACGCACTCCACCCCGGGTATCGGCCCGGCGCAGGCCGAGCTGAACCGGGCGGAACGGCCCCCCCGCTCAGCCCGGCGCCGGCCTCGTCAGGAGTAGCCCGCCGGCCGCAGGGCGCGGTGCAGGTGCTGGGCCATGAAGGCGGCCCGGTCGTCGCCGCCGCCCTGGCGCCGGTAGGCGTCCTCGGCCGCCCGCAGCTCCTCGGTGACCCGGTCGGCGTCCGGCGCCCCGCCCACAAGCCCGGCGAGGTCGGCGTCCACGAGCCGCTGGGCGGCGGCGCGTCGGGCCGCGGGATCGTCGGCGGGCGCCCCGGCGAGGGCCTCGCGCAGGAGGTCGGCGAGTCGGTCCACGGGATCGGTCACGGCGCTCCTCGGGTCGGTGTCTGCCGGACCCGTGCCCCGCGGCGACCCCGGCCACACGCGCATCCAGCGCGCGGGTTCCACGTTCCGGCGACGCCGCCGGGGCAGCGGTGCGTGACGTTTGCACCGGCGGGTGCGCAGGGAAGGCCACGGGGGACCGCGACGGGGAGGCGAAGGATGGCCGTGCTGAAGCAGATCGATCCCACCGAGCGCCCGGCCGGGGAGGCCGCGCCCGCGATGCCGCGCGGCGGCGGGGCGCCGCGGCGCGAGGAGGGCCGGCTCCCCCGCATCGACGCGCACGGCGGGGAGACGCTGGCCAAGGGGCTCGGCTGGTTCAGCATCGGGCTCGGCGTCGCCCAGCTGGTGGCGCCGGCGCGCCTGTGCCGCGCGATCGGCATCGAGGACGACGGCGAGGCGACCACCCTGATGCGGCTGGTCGGCGTGCGCGAGGTGGTCGCGGGCGTCGGCCTGCTCGCCAGCAACAACCCGGCGCCGTGGATGTGGGCGCGGGTGGCGGGGGACGCGATGGACCTGTCGCTGCTGGGCGTGGCGATGACGGACGACGACGCGCAGCGCGGCCGCGTCGGCGCCGCGATGGGTGTGGTGGGCGCGATCACCGCCCTGGACGTCGTGACGGCGACCGCGCTCGGCGAGGGCGCGGCGGGGAGGGGAGCGAGCATGCACGTCACCAAGGCCGTCACGGTGCGCCGGCCCGTGGAGGAGGTCTACGGGTTCTGGCACGACTTCGAGAACCTGCCCCGGTTCATGACGCACCTGGAGAGCGTCAGCGCCGACGGCGAGCGGTCCCATTGGGTCGCCAAGGCGCCGGTGGGCACCGTGGAGTGGGACGCCGAGGTGGTGGAGGACCGGCCCAACGAGCTCATCGCCTGGCGGTCGCTGCCGGGTGCGCGCGTCGAGAACGCGGGCCGGGTCACGTTCCGCCCCGCGCCGGCCGACCAGGGCACCGAGGTGCGGGTCGAGATGGACGCCAACGTGCCCGCGGGACCGCTCGGCGCGATGGTCGCGAAGATGTTCGGCGAGGACCCGTCGGTCCAGGTCGGGGACGACCTGCGGCGGTTCAAGCAGGTGCTCGAGGCCGGCGAGGTGGTGCGCTCGGAGGGCACTCCCGAGGGCGCCCGCGCCCGGCGGCACCTGAACCAGCGCCCCGCGCAGCCGCTTCCCGCGGGCGAGTAGGCCGCACGGGCACACCGACGGATGCCGCCGCCCGGCGGCCGAGGGGAGGACGCGAGACGTGAAGGCGACGACATGGCAGGGCCGGAACAAGGTGGAGGTCGAGGAGGTCCCCGACCCCCGCATCCTGAACGGGCGCGACGCGGTCGTGCGGGTCACCTCGACGGCGATCTGCGGATCCGACCTGCACCTGTACGACGGCTACATCCCGACGATGAAGAAGGGCGACATCCTCGGCCATGAGTTCATGGGCGAGGTGGTCGAGGTGGGCCGCGACGCGGGCGACCTCAAGGTGGGCGACCGGGTCGTGGTGCCGTTCCCGATCGCCTGCGGCCACTGCACGCCCTGCACCCGCGGGCTGACGGCGTGCTGCGAGAACTCGAATCCGAACGCGCGCCTGGCCGAGAAGATGTACGGCCACGCGCTGTGCGGCATCTTCGGCTACTCGCACCTCACCGGCGGCTACGCCGGCGGGCAGGCCGAGTACGTGCGCGTGCCGTTCGCGGACGTCGGGCCCGTCAGGATCGAGGCGGGGGTGCCGGACGAGAAGGTGCTGTTCCTGTCCGACATCCTCCCCACGGGCTACATGGGCGCCGAGATGTGCGACATCCAGCGCGGCGACGTGGTGGCGGTGTGGGGGGCCGGCCCGGTGGGCCAGTTCGCGGCGGCGAGCGCGTTCATGCTCGGCGCCGAGCGCGTGATCGTCATCGACCGCTTCCCGTACCGGCTCGCGATGGCGGCCGAGCACTCGGGCGCCGAGACGCTCAACTACGAGCAGGTGGACGTCCCCGACGCGCTCAAGGAGATGACGGGCGGACGGGGCCCGGACAAGTGCATCGACGCGGTGGGCATGGAGGCGCACCACTCGAGCACCGCGATGTACGCCTACGACCGCGTCAAGCAGGCGGCGCGCCTCGAGACCGAGCGCCCGTTCGCCCTGCGCGAGGCGATCCAGTCGTGCCGAAGCGGCGGCATCGTGTCGGTGATCGGCGTCTACGGCGGCTTCGTGGACAAGTTCCCGATGGGCGCGGTGCTCAACAGGGGGCTCACAATCCGCGCGGGCCAGTGCCACGTGCACCGCTACATGGCGCCGCTGCTGGAGCGCATTTACGCGGGCGACATCGACCCGACGTTCGTCATCACGCACCGCATGCGGCTGTCGGACGCGCCCACCAGCTACGAGATCTTCAAGCACAAGCAGGACGACTGCGTGAAGTGCGTGCTGACGCCCTAGGCGTCCGCACGGCACCCCATCGCCCCCGGCGACGCGCACCGATCGCGGGTGCGCACCCTCGACGGCCGGCCCACGGGCCGGCCGTCCGCAGGTCCCGCCTCCGGCGTCAGTCGGCCATGTCGTAGTCGGCGCGCCAGTTCCCCGCCGCGCCGGGCGGGCGGTAGACCTGACGCAGGTCGTTGGCCAGCTCCAGGGCCTGCAGGGCCTGGCCGGTGCCCAGCAGCTGGTGCGTCTGCTGACGGGCCAGGCGCCCCGAGTTGCTGACCGTGGCGGAGTAGGCGGCGGCCTCCACCTCCGAGGGCATCGTGTAGATCACCAGCCCGTCGTACTCGCCGAGCATCCAGTAGAAGGCCTCCATGCGGCCGCCGGCGCTCTCGATGGTGGCGCGGGCCGCCTCGGCGCGGTCGGCCGGGCGGTCGACCATCTGCTGCCACGCCTCGCCGGTGTAGCTGAAGAAGCTCACGTATCTGGGCACGGTCCCCCTCCGATCGGCACCGGCACGCGGTCGGGCCCGCGTCCCCTGCGGCGACCGTACGACCCTGGGCGCCGGGGGGACAAGCGTCGCCGAGAGGGGTCGCGGCGCCGGCGCCGTCGGGTCCGGCCCCCCGGGCGGGCTCCCGGTAGCCTCCGGGCGCCCCGTGACCCCTGCGTGAGGAGAACCGCCGATCGACGTCCTGCCCACGGCCGGCTCCACCGGGGGTGAGGGGGAGCTCCTGCTCATCATCGGGCTGCTGCTGCTGGTGGGCGTGGGCGGGGCCTGGGTGGCGGCCCGCACGCGGCTGCCCCTGCAGGTGGCCATCCTGGGGCTCGGGATGCTGCTGGGGTCGGACGGTCCCGGCGGCGTCGACTTCGACGACGCCGACCTGGCGCGCACCGTGGGCGTGGTCGGGCTCGTCGCGATCCTGTTCGAGGGCGGGCTGACGTCGCCGTGGCGTCAGATCCGGCCGGTGCTGGCGCCGGCCGCGCTCCTGTCCACGGTGGGCGTCGCCGTGACCGCCGGGGTCACCGCCGCCGGGGCGTGGCTGCTGTTCGAGCTCGATCCGGCCGAGGCGCTGCTGCTGGGGGCCGTGGTCGGCTCCACCGACGCGGCGGCCGTGTTCGCGACGCTCCGCTACACCGCGCTGCGGCGGCGCCTGACGGGGCTGCTGGAGGCGGAGTCCGGGCTCAACGACCCGATGGCGGTGGCGCTCACCGTGGGACTGATCGCCACGCTCACCGCCCAGGCGGCGACCTGGGACGACGTGGTCGTCGAGATCGTTCAGCAGCTGGGCATCGGCATGGCCAGCGGTGGCGCCGCGGCGTGGCTGGCGGGACGCCTCTTCGCCCGGTTCCCGCTCGAGTTCGCGGCGTTCGCCCCGGTGGCGTCGGTCGGTACGGCCGCGGTGGTCTTCGGGGCCACGGACGTCCTCGGGGGCAGCGGGTTCCTGGCCGTCTACCTGGTGGCGCTGCGCATCGGGGCGAGCCGCTCGCCCGTGCTGCGCAGCCTCACCGCCTTCCACGGCGGGCTCGCGTTCCTGTCGCAGGTGGTCCTGTTCGGCGTGCTGGGCCTGCTCGTGTTCCCGAGTCAGTTCGGGCCGGTCATCGTCCCCGGCATCCTGCTGGCGCTGGTGCTGGCGCTGCTGGCGCGGCCCCTGGCGGTGTGGCTGTGCACTCTGCGCTTCGGCTTCGACCTCCGCGAGCGCGTGCTGCTCGGATGGGCCGGCCTGCGCGGCGCGGTCCCGATCGTGTTGGCCACCTTCGCCCTGTCCGCGGACATCGAGGCGAGCGGCACCATCTTCAACGCGGTGTTCTTCGTGGTGCTGGTGTCGGCCGTCGCGCAGGGGCCCACGCTGGAGCCGCTCGCCCGGCGTCTGCGCCTCACCGCGGCAGAGCCGCCGGTCGACGCCGCGCCCCTCGAGGTGGGCCTGATCGGCGGTGCCGAGATCCTCGAGTACACCTCCGTTTCCGGCGACGGGACGGCGGGCCGGCGGGTGCGCGAGCTCGGGCTGCCGCGTGCCGCGCTGCTGGCCGTGATCCTGCGCGGGGGTGACGCGGTCCCCCCGCGCGGCAGCACGCGCATCGCGGCGGGGGACCGCCTCTACGTGCTCACGCGGCGGCGGGACGAGGAGGCCGTCCGGGAGGTGATGGAGCGGTGGGCCGAGCCGGCGCCCGCGCCCGGCGACCCCGCC
>DATMJR010000220.1:0-9104 GCA_035553775.1 Miltoncostaeaceae bacterium
TCATCACCAAGCTCGACGGCACCGCGCGAGGCGGCATCGCCGTCGCCATCCATCGCGAGCTGGGCATCCCCGTCAAGCTCGTGGGGGTGGGGGAGAAGCTCGAGGACCTGCAGCCGTTCGACGCCCGCGCCTACGCGCAGGCCATCTTCAGCCCGGAGGACTGAGCCCGCTCGGGCGCGGCCACGCGCCGCTCCGCCGGCGCGAGGCCTCAAAACGCCCCCCAGGGGGGGC
The DNA here is from genome assembly GCA_035553775.1 of Miltoncostaeaceae bacterium. Lineage (GTDB taxonomy): Bacteria > Actinomycetota > Thermoleophilia > Miltoncostaeales > Miltoncostaeaceae > DATMJR01. The sequence continues at coordinate 232 of DATMJR010000220.1, forward strand.
CCGGCGACGCTCCCCGGCGTGAGGCAATGGGCCGCGGCCGTGCCGGGTCCGCCTGCCCGCCGCCGCAGGCTAGACTCCACCGGATGCGCGGCCTGCCGCCGCGCCCCTCCCCATGTTCGAGAACCTCTCCGACAAGCTGCAGGGCGTCTTCTCCGGCCTCCGGGGCCGCGGGAAGCTGACCGATGCCGACATCGACCAGGCGATGCGGGCCATCCGCCTGTCGCTGCTCGAGGCCGACGTCAGCCTTCCCGTGGTCAAGCAGCTCACGCGCGCCATCGGCGAGCGGGCCCGCGGCCAGGAGGTGCTCAGCTCTCTCACGCCCGACCAGCAGGTCGTGAAAATCGTCGACGAGGAGCTCACCCGCCTCATGGGCGAGGCGAGCGTGGGCATGCCGCTGGCCCCGCGCCCGCCCACGATCGTGCTGATGGCCGGCCTGCAGGGCTCCGGCAAGACCACCTGCTGCGCCAAGCTGGCGCGCTTCTACCAGCAGCAGGGGCGGGCGCCCATGATGATCGCCTGCGACGTGCACCGGCCCGCGGCGGCCGAGCAGCTCGCGGTGCTGGGCGCCCAGATCGACGTTCCGGTGCACCGCGAGGAGGGCGAGCGCGACCCGGTGGCCATCGCACAGCGCGGGCTCGCCGAGGCGCGCGCCACGGCCCGCGACCTGGTCATCGTCGACACCGCCGGCCGCATCGTCATCGACCAGGAGATGATGGACGAGCTGGTGCGGATCCGCGACGCGGTGGGGCCCACGGCGGTCGTCCTGGTCCTCGACGCGATGACCGGGCAGGACTCGGTCAACGTGGCGAAGGCCTTCCAGGAGGCGGTCCAGTTCGACGGCGTCGTGCTCACCAAACTCGACGGCGACGCCCGTGGCGGCGCCGCGCTGTCGGTGCGCTCGGTCACCGGCCGGCCCATCTACTTCGTGGGCATGGGCGAGAAGGTCGACGCCCTGGAGCAGTTCCACCCGGACCGGATGGCGTCTCGCATCCTCGGGATGGGCGACGTGCTGAGCCTCATCGAGAAGGCGCAGCAGACCGTCGACCACGACGAGGCCAAGCGCCTGGAGAAGAAGATCCTCGGCGGGCAGATGACGCTCGACGACTTCCTCAACCAGATGAAGCAGGTGCGGCGGATGGGCCCCATCGGCCAGCTGCTGGGCATGGTCCCGGGCATGCGCGGCCTGGCGAAGGGCAAGGACCTCGCCGTCGACGAGCGCCAGCTGGACCGCATCGAGGCCATCATCCAGTCGATGACCCCGCACGAGCGCCGGCGCCCCGAGATCATCAACGGCAGCCGGCGCCGCCGCATCGCCACCGGCAGCGGCACCTCGGTGCAGGAGGTCAACCAGCTCCTGTCCCAGTTCAGCCAGATGCGCAAGCTGATGAAGAGGATCGGCAAGGGGGGCATCCCCCCGCAGCTCCTCGGCACCTGACATCACCTCAAGGAGAGACGTGGTCAAGATCCGCCTCGCCCGCGTGGGCAGCAAGAAGAACCCGATCTACCGCGTGGTCGTCGCGGACTCGCGCGACCGGCGCGACGGGCGCAACATCGAGACCGTGGGGCGCTACAACCCGCAGACCGAGCCGTCCATCGTCGAGCTCGACCTCGCCCGCGTGAATCACTGGCGCGGCACGGGGGCGCAGCCCACCCGCGCGGTGGAGAAGCTCATCAAGATCGTGGAGGCGCGGGGGTGAGCGACACGCCCGAATCTCGCCTCGCGGACATGATCGGCGAGCTCGCACGCGGGCTCGTCGACCACCCGGAGCAGGTTCGGGTCGAACCCGAGCGCGACGGCGGGGCCACGGTGCTGTGCCTGTACGTCGCGCCCGAGGACCTCGGGCAGGTCATCGGCCGCGGCGGCCGCATCGCCCGCTCCCTGCGCCTGATCCTCCGCGAGGCGGCGCACCGTGCGGGCGTCAAGGTCAACCTGGAGATCGTCGACTGACGCCACGCCGCGCCTCGGGCCCGTCGTGGCGCCCCCCGCGGCCGGTGTCGAGCGCCTCCGTCGCCCGTGCGAGGGGGCCGTGGGCGGCCTCGGCGAGCCGGCCGGCGATGCGCCCGGTTCCGCCGCCGGGGCACCGGACGGCGGGATGAGCGATCAGGTGGTCATCGGGCGCATCGGCCGCCCGCACGGCGTGCGGGGGGCGCTGCGCGCCCGCGCCACCGGCCCCACGCTGGCCGGGCTCGCCCCCGGCCGTGCCGTGTCGCTGCAGCTGCCGGACGGCGGCGCGCTCCGGGCCGTGCTCGCCCAGGTCAGCGGCGCGGGCGCCGAGTTCATCCTCCACCTGGAGGGCGTCGCCACCCGCGATGCGGCGGAGGCCCTCCGGAACGCGCTGATCCGCGTGCCCGCGGAGGAGCTGCCCCCGCCCGAGGAGGACGAGTTCTACGTGCGCGACCTCATCGGCTGCCGGGTGGTCCTCGGCGGACGCGAGGTGGGCCCCATCGCGGAGATCCACGCCGGCCCGGCCAACGACGTCCTCGAGGTCCGCCCCGACGCATCGCCCCCCGGCGCCGTGGCGCCGCCCCTGCTGCTGCCGTTCACGCGCGACGCCGTGCTCGCCGTCGACCTGGCCGGCAGGCGGGTCCACGTGCGCGGCGACCTGGTGGCCGATCCGGACGACCCCTTCGGCGATCGCTCCGCTCCGCGGACGGAGCCGGGGCCCGGCTCCCGGGGCCCGGAGGGCGACCTGGGCGACGACGCCGCCCCCGGCGCACCCGGCCCCGCCTGAGCCGTGCGCATCGACGTCTTCACGCTCTTCCCGGAGTGGTTCGACTGGATGCGGCGCCCCCGGCACCTCGCCAACGCGGCCGTCACCGCGAACCTGGAGATCCGGTGCTTCTCGTACCGCGACCACACCCCCCTGTCGGCGGGGCAGGTCGACGACGCCCCCTACGGCGGCGGCCCCGGGATGGTGCTCCGTGTCGACGTGGTGGCCGCGGCGCTCGAGGCCGTGTACGGCGTGGCGGCGGAGCGGGTGCGCGAGACGCGGCGCGTTGCCGTGCTCACGCCCCGCGGGCGCCTGTTCACCGACGCCGTCGCCCGGGAGCTGGCCTCCGGGGGAGACCTGACCCTGCTGGCCGGCCGCTACGAGGGCTTCGACGAGCGCGTGCACCGCGCCCTCGCGTCCGACGAGATCTGCATCGGCCCCTACGTGCTCGCCGGGGGCGAGATCCCGGCGATGGCGATCATCGACGCCGTCGCCCGGCGCCTGCCCGGCGCGCTCGGCAACGCGGCGAGCCTGGACACCGAGTCCTTCTCGGAGGCGCTCGGCGGCGGCACCGAGCACCCGCACTACACACGCCCGGCGCTCTTCCGCGGCCACGCCGTGCCGGACGTGCTGCTGAGCGGCGACCACGGGGCGGTCGCCAGGTGGCGTGCGGCGCACGGCGGACCACCGCCGGCCGGCCCCGGAGCCCCGGGCGCCGCGGGACCCGACGTCTCCCGGCCCGAGTGCGCGGGATGACACACCTGGTAATCTGATCGTCGTTTTGCGTCGAGTCGGCGAAGGGGCCAGGGCATGAGCGTCATCGAGAGCATCGAGCGCATGCAGATGCGTGAGGACCTCCCGGTGTTCAAGCCCGGGGACACGGTGCGCGTGCACTTCCGCGTCATCGAGGGCTCGCGCCAGCGCATCCAGGTGTTCGAGGGCACGGTCATCAAGCGCCAGGGCGCCTCGGCGCGCGAGACGTTCACCGTGCGCAAGCAGAGCTTCGGCGTCGGCGTGGAGCGCACGTTCCCCGTCCACTCGCCCAAGATCGAGCGCATCGAGCGGATGATGGAGGGTGACGTCCGCCGGGCGAAGCTCTACTACCTGCGTGGCAAGGTCGGCAAGAAGGCCCGCATCCGCGAGAAGCGGACGGTCGTCTCCTCCTAGGGGCGCGTGCGGCCGCCGCCCACCGGGCCGGCGCGCGGTGGCGGGGCCGACGGCGGGACCGATGCGCGCTCTCCTCGTCGGCGGGACGCCGTGAGCGCGACGGGCATCGGAGCGCGCGTGACGCGCCCGTCGCGCCGCCTCTTCCGCCACGACCGGCGCCTGGGCCTGCGGCTCGTCGCCGGCGCCGACGAGGCCGGCCGCGGGTGCTTGGCCGGGCCCCTGGTCGCCGCCGCGGTCTGCCTGGAGCTGGAGGCGCTCCCCCCGGCCGCGCGACGCGCCCTCGCCGACCTGGACGACTCCAAGCGCCTCGCCGCCGACGTGCGGCAGCGACTGGCGCACGTCATCCTGCGCGTCAGCCGCCAGGTGGTGGTGCTCTCGGCCAGCTCCGCGACGATCGACCGGGACGGGCTGCACCGCACCAACCTGCGCCTGCTGCGCGAGGCGATCGCCGCGCTCGACCCGGAGCCCGACGCGTGCCTCATCGACGGCTTCCGGCTCGGCCCCGCCGCCCGGGCGCACCGGGCGATCTCGGGCGGCGACCGCACCAGCGCCTGCATCGCCGCGGCGTCGGTCGTCGCCAAGGTCACGCGCGACCGGTACATGTGCCGCGCCGCCCACGCCGCGCACCCCGGGTACGGCTTCGACCGCCACGTGGGCTACAGCACGCCGGCCCACCGGCGCGCGATCGAGACCCTCGGGCTCACGCCGCTGCACCGTCGCTCCTTCAACTCGGCCGCATTCGCGGCGTACGCCGAGGCGCTCGCGGAGGATCCGTTCGCGCCACCGGAGGATCCTCCAGCGCTCCCGGCAGCAGGCGCACCCTCCGCAGCGGCCACCGTCCCGTCACCGTGATCAGGTCCAGGCGGACCGCGCTGCCCGGCGGCGGGGGGTGCCGCGCGAGGTAGGCGAGGGCCGCGCGTCGCACCCGCGTCGCCTGAGCGGCGTGTACGTGCTCGGGGTCGCCCGCCCGGCTCCGGGTCTTGACCTCCACGACGGCGACCACTCCCGCCCGGCGGGCGACGAGGTCGATCTCACCCCCGGGGGCGCGCCAGTTGCGGTGCAGCACCGCCCACCCGCGCCGGCGCAGCCACCGCGCGGCGACGTCCTCGCCCTGTGCTCCCCGTGTGCGCGACATGGGCGCATGCTCGCCCGTGAGGTGTGACGCGGGGGCGCCGCGACGTGTCGGCCGGCGCACGCGGAGGTGACGATGCGGCGCGGCACCATCTCGGCACCGCGGTGCGCGTCCCCCGTCGCATACGCGCGTGGAGCCGTGACGGGCGGCCGGCCGATGCTGCCGGCGTGGTCAGCACCGTGGTCAGCCCGGCCCTCGTCGGCCTCGACACCGCCACCGTCCAGGTCGAGGTCGACCTGCGCGCGGGGCTCCCCGCGTTCTCGGTGGTCGGCCTGCCCGACGCCGCCGTCAGTGAGGCGCGCGAGCGTGTCCGCTCGGGCGTGCTCAACCAGGGCTTCGCCGTCCCCGCGCGCCGCATCGTCGCCAACCTGGCGCCCGCCGACCTGCGCAAGTCGGGCCCCCAGTACGACCTCCCGATCGCCCTGGCCATGCTCGCGGCCTCCGGGCAGATCCCCGCCGGGTGCCTGGCGGGAGTGGGGGCCGTCGGCGAGCTGGCCCTCGACGGGGGCGTGCGGGGCGTGCCGGGGGTCCTCGCCATGGCCGAACACGCGGCGCGGCGGGGGTGGAGGCGCCTGGTCGTGCCGGCGCCCAACGGTCCCGAGGGGGCGCTGGCGGCCGGCGAGGTCGAGATCGTCCCCGCGGCAACGCTGCGCGACGCGGCCGAGGCACTCGCCGGGACGCGGCCGGTCGTGCGGCCGGCGATGCCCACGTTCGACGCGCCGTCCGACGACGCCCGGGGGCCCGACCTCACCGAGGTGCGCGGCCAGCAGGCGGCCCGCCGGGCGCTGGAGGTCGCGGCGGCGGGCTTCCACTCGCTGCTGATGATCGGGCCGCCCGGCGGGGGCAAGACCATGCTCGCGCGGCGCCTGCCGGCACTGCTGCCGCCGCTCGCGGTGGCCGAGGCCATCGCGGTCACGCGCATCCACTCGGTCGCCGGGCTCATCGACCCGGGGCGGCCCCTGGTGGTGCGGCGCCCCTTCCGCGCCCCGCACCACAGCATCTCGGTCGCGGGGCTCGTGGGCGGCGGGCGCACCCCGCGCCCGGGAGAGGTCACGCTCGCCCACCTGGGCGTCCTGTTCCTCGACGAGGTGTGCGCGTTCGCCCCCTCGGTCCTCGACGCGCTCCGCCAGCCGCTCGAGCAGGGGGTCATCGACGTCGTCCGCGGCAACACCGCCGCCCGCTTCCCGGCGCGGCCGCTGCTCGTGTGCGCGGGCAACCCCTGTCCCTGCGGGCACGACGGCGACCCGGGGCGCCGCTGCGTGTGCCCGCCGGGCCGCGCCGAGGCGTACCGCGCGCGCCTGTCGGGTCCCGTGGCCGATCGCCTCGACCTGCGGGTCGACGTCCCGCGGCTCGACCGCGACGAGCTCCTCGGCGGTGCGGCGCCCGAATCCAGCGCCGTGGTGGCCGCGCGGGTGCGGCAGGCCATCGCGCGGCGGGTCGCACGCGGGCAGGTCATCCCCAACGCCTACCTGGGCCCCACGGCCGCACGGGAGGCGGCGGCCCTGGACCGCCGCGGGCTCGGCCTCCTCGGGCGCGCGGTCGACCGCCTCGCACTGTCGGCGCGCGGAGTCGACCGCATCCTGCGCGTGGCCCGCACGGTGGCCGACCTGGACGGCGCCGAGGGCGTCGGGGACGCGCACCTCCTGGAGGCCATCGCCCTGCGGGCGCCCGCCGGACCGGAGGGGTCGTGACGGCGCGCCCGGTCCCCTCCCGGGTCGGTGAAGCCGGGCTCGGACTGGCGCTGGTCGCCGACCTGCTGGGGCGCGACCTCCAGCGCGCCGCCCGGGCCGCGGGATCGCCGGCGGCGCTGTGGGCGCTCGACGCGGCCGGCATGGCCCGGCTCCTGCGGCTGGACGCGGAGGACGCGGCGCGGCTGGCGGGGTGGGATCGCCGCGCCGCCCTGACCGCGGCGCGCGTGCACCTGCAGGAGCACGGCGCGACCCTGGTGGGGGCGGCCGGTGCCCCCGCGGCGCCGCCCCGGCTCGGCGCGATCTACGACCCGCCGCTCGCGCTGTTCGCCGAGGGCGACTGGCGCGTGGCCGCCGCCCGCATGGCCGAGTCGCCCGTGATCGCCGTCGTGGGCTCGCGCCGGCCCAGTGCGGCCGGCCGGGCCTTCGCGCGCGAGCTCGCGGCGGCGCTCACCGCGCGCGGGGCCCTGGTGGTCAGCGGCCTGGCCCTCGGCGTGGACGCCGCCGCCCACGAGGGCGCGCTCGACGCCGGCGGGCACACCGTGGCCGTCCTCGGCGCGGGACTCGCGCACGGCTACCCGCGCGCCAACGCCCACCTGCGGGCGCGCATCCGCAGGGCCGGGTGCCTGCTGTCCGAGTACTGGCTCGACACACCCCCGGCGCCGTGGCGCTTCCCGGCCCGCAACCGCATCGTCGCGGGCCTGGCGCACGCCGTCGTGGTCGTGGAGGCGGGGGCGCGGTCCGGCGCGCTCATCACGGCGGACTTCGCGCTCGAAGCCGGGCGTCCGGTGCTCGCGGTGCCCGGCGCGCCGTGGAGCGACGGCTCGGAGGGCTGCAACGCCCTCATCCGTGCCGGTGCGGCCCTCTGCTGCGGGGTCGACGATGTCGTGGCCGAGGTGGCGCACCCGGGCTGGCGCGATGACGCGGCGGTCCCTGCCGAGCTGCCGGAGGGGTTCCCCGCAGAGGTCCACGCGCGTCTGCGCGAGGCTCCGCGGCGCGTGGACGAGCTGGCCGGCGCGCTCGGGCGGGACGCCGCCTCCGTGTCGGCGGCGCTGGCGCTCCTGGAGATGGACGGGCACGTCCTCCGCGGGGAGGGGCAGCGCTACTGGGCGACGCCCAGGGCCGCGCGATGACCGCCCCCGCGGCGGCCTCAGCCGGTGGCGCCCGCCCGGCTGGGGCTCGCGGCGTACAGGTCGCCGACCCGGGCGGCCAGCTCGGCCACCTTGCGGCGCAGCCCGACGGGCTCGAACAGCACGGCCTCGCCCTGGTGCTTCAGGATCTCCTTCACCAGCCACTCCTCGCTGGCGTAGGGGATCTCGACCAGCACCGACCCGTCGGCGTGCCGTTCCCAGGAGGGGTGCTCCTCGATCATCCAGCGGGCCAGGTCGGCGCTGCACCACACCGAGGCGCTCTGGGCGGTGGTGCCCGCCTCCTCGGGGTGCAGGCCCCAGGGCATGTAGGGGCCGGCGGCCATGATCTCCGGCCGGCGGGTGAAGTGCTCGTCCAGGACGGTGGCGCTGCGGATGCGGTCGAGCCGGAACGTGCGCTGACCCTCGGCCCGCCGGCAGTAGGCGACGACGTACCAGGACTCGCGCGAGTTCACGAGCAGGTGCGGCTCCACGACGCGCCGGGTGATCGCGCCGCGCGCCTCGGTGAAGTACTCGATCTCGACGGCGCGGTCGTCGCGGATGGCGCGGTTCAGCGCCGCAGAGACCGCCGCGTTGGCGACCTGGGCGCGACCGATCTCCACCTCGGGCAGGTTCTCGTCGCCGATGGCGGCCTCGATCTTGCGCCGCGCCGAGGCGAGGGCGTCGTCGGCCTCGGTGGGCAGACGGTCGCCGATGAACTCAAGCGCCCACAGCAGCGCCTTGGCCTCCAGGGGCGACAGGCGGGCCGGACGGGCGAAACGGTCCCCGTAGGTCTCCTTCTGCACGGCCACCGTGTCGCCCTCGATCTGCGCGAACAGCGTGTAACACCCGCCGCCGAAGTTGATGAGGTTGAGCAGGCCGAGGTCCTCCTCGAGGACGCGGCGGTCCAGGTTCATCGACTGGCGCAGCTCCGACACCGGCACGTGCGCCTCGTGGGAGTCCCCGCAGGCGGCGAGCAGGCGGGTCATCAGCGACAGCAGCCGGGCGAACCGCTCGGCGGGCACCACGCGGTCGGGCGCCGCGGGCG
>DATMJR010000221.1:0-2799 GCA_035553775.1 Miltoncostaeaceae bacterium
CCGCGACGGGCGTGGTGGACATCAGGTGGATCTCCTCTTTCCGCGAAGGAGCGTTGTCGTCGTCCACGGCCGGGGCAGGTCTCCTGGCTCCCCGGTCGGACGTGGATTCCGCGCCTTCCCGGGTGCTGAGCCCCAGTGGCCGGCGTGCCGGAGCACGCCTCGCGGGTCCACTCCCGGGTCACAGTGGCGGGACCGCGCCGGACTCACACCGGCTTCCCTCTCGCACGCCCCGGGGGGCGACCACGGCCGAAAGCGTCGCAACCCTACCTGGGCGCGCCGCGGTCCGCGCGCCCGGCTCCCCCGGGCGATGCGGCCGCGGGCGGGTACCATCGGGCCCCGTGACGACCGCGGCGCCGGCCCCACCGCCCCCCCTGCTGCTGCGGGTCCCCGGCCTGTCGCACGCGATCCGGTCGCCCGCCTGGAACTGCGCGATCGTCACGGTCGCGCTGATCGTGGGCCTGGGGCTCGACACGGTGGTGCCGAAGGGCTGGCAGCCCGTGCTGGGCCTGTGCGCCTGGCTCATCCTGCTGACGCTGCTGGTGGGGGCGACGCCCCTGGAGCGCACGCAGACCGGGGTGGTGATCGTGGTCGCGACCTTCTTCGAGGTCATCGGCTCGATCATCTGGGGTGTCTACGTCTACCGGTTCGACAACCTGCCGATGTTCGTGCCGCCGGGGCACGGGATGGTCTACCTGTTCGGCCTCCGGCTCAGCCAGACGGCGTGGGGGATCCGGAACCGGCGGCGGCTGGTGCACGCCGCCATCGCCGGCGCGCTCGGCTGGGCCCTGCTCGGGCTCACCGTGCTCGAGCGGCGCGACGTCGCGGGCGCGATCGGCGCCGTCGTGCTCGCCGCCTTCCTCGTCCGCGGCCGCAGCGCCCACGTCTACGCGGGCGTCTTCTTCTACGTGGCGGCGCTCGAGCTGTACGGCACGGCCATCGGGACCTGGTACTGGCTACCCGAGGTGCCGGGCCTGGGCGTGCCGAACGGCAACCCGCCGAGCGGGATCGCCGGGGGATACGTGTTCTTCGACATCGCGGCGATCGCCCTCGCGCCGCCCCTGCTCGCGGCCTGGCGCCGGTACCGCCCCGGGGCCCCGCCCGTGCCCGCGGCGGTCGCCGTCGTCTCAGCCGCCGTTGACGCTCCAATCGTGCGGCAGGAAGCCGAGCCGCCGGGCGTCCGCGAGCCCCGGCGGTAGCAGCGGGCGAACCGCCGGCAGCAGGCGTGACGGGCGCGCGGCGGTGAGCGCCCGGGTCCCCGCCGCGGGCAGGGCCGGGACGGGCGCGAGATCGCCGGACCCCCACAGCAGCGCGCGCGTCACCAGCACGCGCCGGCCCGCCCGGCGGGCACCGCGCTGCTCGTCGGCGAGGTAGCGCCGGGCGTTCGCGGCGAGCTCGGCCGCCACGCCGGCACCGCCGTAGGCCCGCAGTGGCGGTGATCCCACCGACGCGCGTGACAGGGCGGCCCATGCAAGGGGGTGCCCCAGACGCCCGCCACCGCGTGCCATCTCGGCGAGGGTCATGTCGCGCCGTCCGACGTGGGAGCGGACCCGGTCGAAGAGACCGTCGATCTCGTGCACCGTCGTCACCGGCATCCGCTCGGCCACCAGGGCGAGCAGCGTGGCGTTGTGCGCGTTGAGCCAGAAGGCGAGGCGCTCGTCGCGGTCGAGCACCTCCGGGTCCGCCGCCGCGATCTCGCGGCGGTACGCCGCCAGGTCGGACGAGCGCCGCACGGCCTCGTAGTCCACCCGCCAGCCGTCGCCGCAGCGTGCGACCACCCGGGCCAGGCGCGCGTGGTCCACCCGTCCCGGCCCGCGCGGGCCGCGGACGGCCATCAGACGGCGGGCCCGGCCAGGTACTCGGCGCAGGCCTCCTCGTGGGCCTGGGAGGCGACCCCGACAAGGGTGACCTCGGCCGGCCACTGCGGCGCACGGTGGTCCGCGTCCTCGGGAGGGGCCGTCACGACCGCCTGCCAGCGCACGACCGACGTGCGCCATCCGATCTCCTCGAAGTCCCGCTGGAGGTCGTGGAGCAGGTCGGGCGGGCCGAGCAGGCGGTAGCTGACGGGCTGCGCCGGGGCGGGTGCGGGGACCGGGTCGGCCACGTGTAGAGTCTGCCCGCTCGTGGCGGAGGACGTGTCGATCACCGGCGAGATCGCCCTCCTCTGGAGGGACGTGGACCCCTACGAGGGCGACGTCATCCTCCTCAGCCTCGACACCGACGAGACCCTCGCGCTGAACACCTTCGAGCTGCGCGGCGAGCTGGCCGGCCGGTTCCCGCAAGGGGCGCTCGAGGAGGGGATGCGCGTCCGCGTGGTGTGCCACACGGACACGATCGAGGTGGTCAACCAGGAGACCGGCGAGACCTCCGACGAGGAGCGCGCCGTCGTGGTGGACGTCGAGGTGCTCACCGGCTGACGCCGCGGCCGCCGGCCGGGGCGCGCGCCGACGCCGGTCCGAGGGTGCCCGCCGACGGGGCGGCGGCGGCTCCGTCCCTGAGCTCCACGAAAAAGGCGTGCGACGAGGTGTCGCCGATGTTGTCCCCCCGGTGCCGCTGGGCGCCGATCCAGCGCACCTGCCCCGCCTGCAGCTCCACGTCGCGGGAGGCGTCGCCGCCCTCCAGCCGCCGCCGGAGACCCTGCGGGTCGTCGGGCGGCGGGGGGCGCTCGGCCGCCCGGCGCACGTGCCCACCCGGCACGCGCGCCGTACGGGTACCGCCCGGTGGTCGACGAGCGGGGGCGGCTGCTCATCGCGGGAGGCGCCGTCGTGGCTCACGGCCGCTCGGGCGTATCGCGCCCTCCTC
>DATMJR010000222.1:0-2015 GCA_035553775.1 Miltoncostaeaceae bacterium
CGTCCGGCGGACGCACCGGACCGGCCCCGGCACCACCTCCCGGAGGCGTCGACGAGACATCGCCGGCACCACCTCCCGGGGGCGTCGACGGGACATCCCCGGCACCACCTCCCGGGGGCGTCGACGAGACATCGCCGGCACCACCTTACGGGGGCGTCGACGAGACATCGCCGGCACCACCTCCCGGCGGCCCCAGCGGATCGGTCCCGGCCCACCAGTTCGTGTTCCGGGGGATGCTGCGGCGCATCGCGGAGGTGGCGGAGGGGAGGCGCCAGGCCCCGGGGGGTGGTGCCGGGGCCGGTCCGGTGCGTCCGCCGGACGCGCGCGGTGGGGCGGCCTCGACGCCGGGAGCGGGCGCCGGCTCCGGGGGCGGGTCCCGCTAGCGGATGTAGCCCGCCTGGCGGGCCTTCGCCACCGCCTCCAGGCGGGACCGCGCCTCCAGGCGCCGCAGAACGGCCGCCACGTGGTTGGCCACCGTGACGGAGCGGATCCCCAGGCGCCGCGCGACCTCCTCGGTGCCGGCCCCCTCGCCGATCAGGCGCAGCACCGCGAGCTGACGCTCGGTGAGGGGGCAATCCTCGGCGGGCGCCGGCCGCACCCCGTCTCCCGCGGGCGGCGCCGGCAGGGCGAGCGGCAGCGCGGGCGCCGGCTCGCCGGTGACGTCGGCCACCGTCCCCGCGACCAGGGTCGCGCCGTCGGGCAGCAGCCGCGGGCGGGCCGTCAGGCGGACCGTGCGGATCTCGCCGTCCGGGCGCACCATGCGCAGGTCCACCGTCAGCGGCACGCCCTCGAGGGCCCGGGCCATCGCGTCGTCGGCCCGCTGCCGGTCGCGCGGGTGCACCGCGCCGTCCCACACGGCGAGCGCCGACTCGGTGGGCGGCGGCGGCACGCCGATGATCGACCACATGCGCGGACTCGCGTAGGTGAGGCGCCCACCCGCGTCGTCGACGCGCAGCTCGTAGACGGCCTCGCCGATGCCCGCGATGACCCCCTCCAGGCGCGCGTCGCCGGCGCGGCCGCCGGCGGCCACCAGATCGGAGACGTCGGTGGCGACCTCGGTCAGGCCCACGCCTCCCGCGCCGTCGTCCAGCGGGGAGAGCGCCGCGCGCACCCAGCGCATCTCGCCGTCGGGCCGCAGCACGCGATAGACGAGCGTGTCCGGCACGCCCTGCGACACCACCGCCCGCGCCCGCGCGTCCAGATCGGCCGCGTCGTCCGGGTGCACGGCGGCGGCGTGCGCCGCCAGCCGCTCGGGGGCGGACTCCGGGAGCGGCCGACCCAGGAGCCTCTCGGCCACCGCGCTCAGGTACAGCAGTTCCCATGTGCCGTCCGGCCGCAGGCGCGCCTCGCGGACGATGTCGCTGACCGACTCCAGGGCGACCCGCAGGCCCTCCCGGGCCCGGCGCAGCTCGGTGATGTCGCGGACCACCGCGCCGACGACCACCCGCCCGTCGCGGGTGCCGGTACGGGCCGCCGTGACCCGCAACCAGCGGCTGCCGCCGTCGGGCCGGACCACGCGGACCACCACGCTCGAGCTGTCCCCGCGGGCCGCCACCGCGTCGAGTTCCGCCGCGAGCCGGGCGCGCTGCTCCGGCGGCAGCAGGCCGCGCACCATCGCCGCGAGCTCGGCGGGGACCTCCGGCACCGGGGCTCCCACGATGCGCGCAAGCCCGGCGGTGGCGAAACCGACCGCCCAGCCCTCGGGCTCCCGCACCGCCTCGACGACCACGTCCTCCACCGCGTCGAGGACCCGGGCGAGCCGGCCCTCGCCATCGGCCGCCGTCGTCACGTCGGCGATCAGCCCCGCGTAGCGCCGCACGCCCGAGGTCTCGTCGCGGTCGCCCGCGGGCGCGAAGCGCCCGGACAGCACCCGCAGTGCGCCGTCCGGCCCGGCGACCCGGTGGCGGACCTCCACCGCGGCGCCCGATCGGGCGGCGCCGGCGAGCGCCAGGACCAGCCCGTCACGGTCCTCGGGATGGACGGCCGCGAGCCAGGCGGCGGCCCGGGCGGGGGGG
>DATMJR010000223.1:0-3048 GCA_035553775.1 Miltoncostaeaceae bacterium
GTGGGCACCGACCGGCTCGACTCGCTGATGAACCTGATGGGCGAGATGGTCATCCACCGCACCCGCCTGCACCAGCTGGCCTCCGACCACGAGCTGGCCGACCTGCGGCAGGCCGTGGAGGAGATGACCCGCGTCACCAACGACCTGCAGACGCTGATCATGCAGGTGCGGATGATGCCGGTGGAGGCCGTGTTCATGCGGTTCCCGCGCATGGTGCGCGACCTCGCCAACACCCTCGGCAAGCAGCTCGAGCTGGTGATCTCCGGCGAGGACACCGAGCTCGACCGCACCGTCATCGACGAGCTGGGCGACCCGCTCGTCCACCTGCTGCGCAACGCGGTCGACCACGGCCTGGAGCTGCCCGAGGAGCGCGTCGCCGCCGGCAAGGACCCCGTCGGGACCGTCACGCTGGCGGCCCGCCACGAGGGCAACAGCGTCGTCATCGAGGTGGCCGAGGACGGCCGCGGCATCGATCCGGACGCCCTGCGCGACTCGGTGGTCACGAAGGGCCTGTTGAGCCGCGCCGAGGTGGACGCGCTCAGCGACCAGGAGGCCGTCGAGCTCATCTTCCTGCCGGGCTTCTCCACGGCGAAGGTGACCACCGACGTCTCGGGCCGCGGCGTCGGCATGGACGCGGTGCGGGCGAAGATCAACGGCCTCAACGGCAGCGTCGAGATCCAGTCCGTGCTCGGGCAGGGCAGCCGGTTCACGATCCGCCTGCCGCTCACGCTCGCGATCATCCAGGCGCTGCTCGTGCGCTCCTCCGAGGACGTCTACGCCCTGCCCCTCGAGGCCATCGAGGAGACGGTGGTGCTGGACCGGGCCGACACGCGGCCGGTCGACGGGGTGCCCTGCATGGTGCTGCGCGACCACATCGTCCCGCTGGTGTCGCTGCGCGAGCGCCTCCACCTGGCGGGCGGTGACGACGTCGCCGACACGCTCAACGTGGTCGTCGTGCGCCTCGGCGGCACGCGCCTGGGCGTGGTCGTCGACGACCTCGTCGGGCAGCAGGACATCGTCATCAAGCATCTGCCCGAGTACCTCGGCGAGGTGCTCGGGGTGGCGGGCGCCACCATCCTCGGTGACGGCTCGGTGGCGCTCATCGTCGACGTCGCCGCCCTCGGGCAGCGGGGAGGAGTCACCGCGTGAGCATCGACGAGGGGGCCGCGGAGGCGGCCGCCACCCGGACGGCCGACCCGTTCGCGCTCGACGCGCTCCAGTTGGACGCGCTCCGCGAGGTCGGCAACATCGGGGCCGGGACGGCCGCCGCGAGCCTGTCGCAGATGACCGGGCAGCCGGTGGCCATGGGCGTCCCGCGCGTCTGCATCGTCCCGATCGAGGAGGTCCCCACCGTCGTCGGGGGCGAGGAGCGGACGGTCGTCGCGGTCTACCTCCAGGTGGTCGGCGACGCCCCCGGCCACATCGTGTTCATCATGGAGGCCGGCTCCGCGCACGATGTGTGCGACGTGCTGCTGGGCGGCATGCCGGCCGGGGAGACCGGTCCCCAGGGCTTCTCCGAGATGGAGCTGTCGGCCCTGCAGGAGATCGGCAACATCATGACCGGCTCCTATCTGCGCGCGCTCTCCGACCTCACCGGCCTGCACCTGGAGCCGACGCCGCCCGCCCTGGGCGTCGACATGGCCGCCGCGCTGCTGTCGGCGATCGTCGCGGAGGTGGCGCAGAGCACCGACCTCGCGCTCCTGATCGAGACGGAGTTCGCCGAGGGCGACCACCCCTCGCTCGGCTGCTTCGCGTTCATCCCCGAGCCGCGGTCGCTGGAGGTCGTCCTCCGGGGCCTCGGATTGGTCGCGTGACGCGCGCGGCGCCGGCCGGGGCGACGCGGACCGCCGACCCGGTGAGGACGCGGAGCAGCATCAAGATCGGTCTCGGTCAGATGGCCGCCAGCGCCGACCCGGACGACGTCCTCTCGGCGCTCGGGCTCGGCTCCTGCATCGGCCTGGTGATGGTGGACCCCGCGGCGCGCGTGGCCGGCATGGTGCACGTGATGCTCCCGGAGTCCGAGGGGGTCGCGCAGCCCACGCCGGAGGGCAAGTACGCCGATCTGGCGGTTCCGGCGCTCCTCGCCGCCCTGCGGCGGCTCGGTGCCGATCCGGGGCGCCTGGTGTGCAAGATGGCCGGCGGCGCGCAGATGTTCGCCCGCGGCTCGGGCGCGGGGATCCTCAACATCGGCGCCCGCAACGCCATCGCCGTCCGCGCCGCCGTGCAGTCGGCGGGCCTGACGCTGCGCGTGGCCCAGACCGGCGGCAGCGTCGGCCGCACGATGGAGGTCTACGTCGGCACGGGACTCACGACCGTGCGGACGGTGGGGGGGACCACGCAGGAG
The DNA here is from genome assembly GCA_035553775.1 of Miltoncostaeaceae bacterium. Classification (GTDB taxonomy): domain Bacteria; phylum Actinomycetota; class Thermoleophilia; order Miltoncostaeales; family Miltoncostaeaceae; genus DATMJR01. Next base: position 2,345 of record DATMJR010000223.1, read on the forward strand.
ATCTGACCCCCGCCGCGGACGGTGGTGCCGCGAGCGGATTCCCCCGCCGCGGACGGTGGTGCCGCGAGCGGATTCCTCCGTCGCGGACGGTGGTGCCGCGAGCGGATTCCTCCGCCGCGGAAGGGTGTGCCGCGAGCGGATTCCTCCGCCGCTGAAGGGTGTGCCGCGAGCGGATTCCGGGGCCGCGGCCCTCCGTCAGGGCGCTCCCCCCGGGAGCGCCTCGAAGTCGTACCGCGCCGCGATCTCGGCCATGCGCCCGGGGTCCGCGGCGCCGGCCGCCACGGCCTCCCGCAGGTAGCCCTCGAGGCCGCCGGGCAGGAACATGTTCAGGAACCGGGCGGGCTCGGTGTGCGGGTTCGCGAAGGTGTGCGCCACCCCCGGCGGCACCACGACCACCCCTCCGGCCCCGAGATCCCGCTCCTCGTCGCCGACCCGGAAGCGGACCACCCCCTCCAGCACCACGAAGACGTCGTGCATGCGGGCGTCACGGTGCAGCACGGGGCCCGGGACGCCGGGCGCGAGCGTCGCCTCCGGCAGCGCGAACGCGCCGCCGGTGTCGTCGGCCGTCACCAGGAAGCCGACCGCGGTCGGGCCGAGGGCCAGGCGCTCGGCCTCCCCCGGCTCGCGGATCACGGCGCCGCCCACGTCCCCCTCGGTGCGTCGGGCCACCCGGTCCGAGGGGGCGCGACGCACCGAGGGGGACG
>DATMJR010000224.1:0-11395 GCA_035553775.1 Miltoncostaeaceae bacterium
GCGGCGGCGTCATCGACCTCGGCCAGCCCGGCACGGGCACGGGGCCGCTGGGGCAGCGCATCCTGCGGGTCGACAGCCGGGACCTCGCCGGCAACACGGGCACGACGGAGCGCCGCTTCACGGTCGTCGACACCCGGGCGCCCACCGCACCGGTTCCAGGCGGGCCGGGCAGCGTGACGAACCTGCTGCAGCCCACCTTCACCTGGGGCGAGGCCACCGACAGCGGCACGGGCATCGCGCGCTACGAGCTGCGCATCGACGCGCGGGCGGCGATCCAGGTGCCGCCGAGCCGCGGCGAGGTGCAGTACCGGCTCACCGGCGCGGCGGGCGCCAACGCGCCGCTGGGCCCCGGCACCCACACCTGGCGGGTGACGGCGTTCGACGCCGCCGGCAACGCGACGACCGCCGACCTGCAGACGTTCCGCGTCGACCCGACCGCGCCCGACGCCCCGGCGATCACCGAGGGTCCCCGCGGGTTCACCCGCCTGGCGGGTCCGACGTTCCGCTACTCGGGCCTGCCCGCGGCCCGCTTCACCTGGACCGTGGAGCGGGGCAACTGCACCGAGACCGCCGCCACGCCCACGGCGTGCGACGTCCAGGGACCGACGCCGGACACCACGGGCACGGCCACGCTCACGCCGCTCGCGGACGGGCAGTACCGCTTCAAGGTCTCCCAGGCCAACGACGCCGGCACGATCGGCGCCGACGCGGTCGCCGCCTTCACGGTCGACACCGTCCGGCCGGCGGTGCTGCGGGTCGTCAGCGCGCCCGGTGCCAGCGGCGACCCGCGGCCGAGCTTCACCTGGACCGGCGCCGAGGCCGGGGCCACGTTCCGCTGGGTCGTCACCGGCGCCGGCGGCAACACCGTCATCGGCCCGGCGTCGTCGGCCACCACCAGCGTGACCCTCCCGGCCGCCCTGCCCGGGGGTGCCTACGCCTTCCTGGTCCGCCAGATCGACCAGGCGGGCAACGAGGGCGACTGGAGCGCCCCGGAGCCGTTCACCGTCGCGGGGGCTCCGGCGCCGCCCGCCCCCAGCACCACCGGTGGCGGCACCATCCGCACCGCCGCGAAGCCGCGCACGATCAACGCCCGCAACCTCACGCCGCGCGCCGGGGTCACCGTGCGGACCCTGAGCCCGACCCTGCGCTGGAAGCGCTACCCGCGCGCCACGCTCTACAACGTGCAGATCTTCCGGGTCCGCGGCACCAGCAGCGTCAAGGTGCGGTCGGCCTTCCCGCGCGGCACCCGGTACGTCGTGCCCAGGGGCACGCTGAAGCCGGGGCAGCGGTACGTGTGGCGGGTCTGGCCGTACGTCGGCCGCCTCAAGCGCTACACCCGAACCCAGCTCGGCACCAGCTACTTCGACGTGCACCGCTCGGCGAAGGCGCCGCGGCCGGTGACGCGGAGGGCCCGCCGGTAGCTCCGGGGCGGGCCTCGCCCGCCCCCGCCACCCCCGTTGCGGGCCGGTCACCGGGGGGCCGGTAGAATCGGCCCGTGACGACACGACCGATCTCCTTCGCCCGCGGCGCCCCGGCTCCCGAGGCCCTGTCCTCCGAGCTCATCGCCGCCTGCACCGCCGAGGCGCTCTCCGCCGACGGCACACGCATCCTGTCCTACGGCACCGGCAACGGCTATCCGCCGCTGCGCGAGGTGCTGGCCGAGTGGCACGGGGTCGAGCCCGGCCAGGTCTTCGTGACCAACGGCTCGCTGCAGGCCTACGTGTTCATGCTCGAGTCCATGCTCTCGCCCGGCGACCTGGTCGCCGTCGAGGCCCCCACCTACGACCGCGCGCTGCTGCAGCTGCGGCTGCACGGCATGCAGGTGCTCCCCATCCCGATGCAGGACGACGGCCTGGACGTCGACGCCCTCGAGCAGGCGTGCGACTCCGGACGCGTGCCCCGCCTGCTCTACACCATCACCAACTTCCAGAACCCCTCCGGGGCCACGCTCGGCGCCGCCAAGCGCGCCCGCCTGCTGGAGCTGGCGCAGCGCTTCGGCTTCCGCATCCTCGAGGACGACCCCTACGGCAAGCTGCGGTTCGAGGGCGAGGCGCTGCCCGGCCTGTTCGAGCGTGACGCGTCCGGCCTCGTCATGTTCACCTCGTCGTTCTCCAAGACCGTCGCGCCGGGCCTGCGGGTCGGGTACGTGGTGGCGCGCGACGACGCCGCCGCGCAGCTCGCCGCCGCGGCCTCGCGCACCTACATCTCGCCCTCGCTCCTCTCCGAGGCCGCCGTCCACCGGCTCATCACGGCCGGCCACTTCGAGGGCAACGTCGCCCGGGTCACCGGCCTGATGCGCGAGCGGCGCGACGCCATGGCGGAGGGGCTCGTGCACATGCCGGAGGGCACCCGCTGCATCGTGCCCCAGGGCGGCTTCTTCATGTGGCTCGAGCTCCCGGAGGGACTCTCGGCCGACGAGCTGTTCATGCCGGCCGCCGACGCCGGCATCGCCTACGTCAAGGGCAGCGACTGCTTCCTGGAGGGCGGCGAGCGCACACTGCGGCTGGCCTACAGCGGCGTGGGCACCGGCGAGATCGCCGAGGGGATGGAGCGCCTGGGCCGGGTGTTCGCCGCCGCGCCGGCGCGCACCGGGTAGGCGGCGGGCGTGTCCGGGGCGCAGCGACCGGACGCGCCGCGGGACGGCGGCCGCATCGACCCGGTCGATGCGCGCCGCCTCGCGATGGCCGGGGCGATCGTGCTCGCCCTGGTGCTGCTGCTGGTGTTCATCGTCGACAACAGCGACCCCGTGCGGGTGTCGTTCGTGTTCTTCGACGCCGACATCTCGCTGATCTGGGTGATCCTGCTGTCGGCCGTCATCGGCTGGATCGTCGGGTTCCTCCTGGCCCGGCTCATCCGCCGCCGCTTCCTCAGCCGTCCGGGCTGAGGCCCGCGGCCAGGCGGGCGAAGTGCTCCCGCCAGTCGGACTTCAGCCGGACGACCCCCGCGGCGCGGCGCAGTGCGGCCGCGTCGCCGCGGTCTCCGGTCATGGTGCGGTGGGCGTCGAGCACCGTGAAGCCCTGTGCGTCGCGCTCGACCCGCTCGATCGGATCTCCCGCCCCGACGTCCCCCTCCTCCAGCACCCGCACGTAGAAGCCCGTGCGCCCGGCCTTCCGGAAGCGCACGACGAATCGCGGGTCCTCCATGCGCAGCCCCAGCTTGAAGCAGGGCTCGCGCGGGGCGGTGACCTCGACCAGCGCCGTGCCCAGCCGGAAGCGGTCGCCGATGTGCACCTCGCCGTCGCGGAGCCCGGTCACGGTGAGGTTCTCTCCGAAGGTGCCCGGCGGCAGCGGCCGCCCCAGCTCGTCCTCCCACCAGCGGTAGTCGTCGGCGCTGTAGAGGTACGCCGCCATCTCGGGCCCACCGTGAACGCGCCGGTCGGCCTGGCGGTCGCCCGTGAAGCCCTCGCGCCCCAGCGGCACGCGGCCGTCGGCGGGCTCCTTGAAGATGCCGGTCCGCGTCGTCCGGGTTCCGTTGGGGATGGTGCGCACGCCGCCGACGTTCACCGACAGCACCTGTTCGATCACGGCATCGCCTCGCTCCCGGGGGTGACCGGACGCCCGGCGCGATCGGCTCCGGGTGGGCGATGATTGCACCCGTGCCCGTCGTCGAGACCGAGGTCCGCCCCCGCGGCCCGTACGCCCTCGCGGCCTGCGCGCGCACGCCGCCCTGCCCCACCCGCAGCTTCCGGGCCGGGGTGCTGCGGCTGGTGTTCGACACCGACGCCGGCCCCGCCGTCGCGGTGGTCGCCCAGGCCCCCGACGGCGCGCTCCGCGTCCGCGCCGACGCGGCCGACGGGCCCGCGGCCCTCGACGCGCTGCGCCCGCTGCTCGCCGTCGACCGGGATCCCACACCGTTCCACGAGGCCCACCGCGACGACCCGCGGATGGGACCCCTCATCCGGCGGCTTCGGGGGGTGCGTCCGCTGCCGCTCGGGAGTGTCGCGCACGCCCTGGTGCGCGGCGTCTCGGCCCAGCTGGTCACCACGCGCGCCGCGCGCCGCGTCGAGTTCGCCGCCGCGCGGGTCGCCGCCCGGCCGCACGCGGGGCTGCGGCTCGCCTTGCGGCCCGAGGAGGTCCGGCGGCTGGACGCACCCCGGCTGTGCGCGGCCGGCCTGGCCGCGCGGCGCGCCGACGCCCTGCTGCGGGCCGTACGGCTCCTCGACCTGGAGGGGCTGCGCGCGCTCCCCACGCCCGAGGTCGTGCGCCGGGTGACCGCGCAGCCGGGCCTCGGCCCGTGGACCGCCGGGGTCGTGGTGCTCAAGGGGCTGGGCCGCTGGGATCACGGCATGGTGGACGACCTGGGCCTGGTGCGCCTGTTCGCCGCCGAGAACGGCCGCATGCCGGCGCCCGGGGAGACCGAAGCCCTGCTGGAGCCCTACGCCCCCTGGCAGGGCCTCGCGAGCCTCCTGCTGCTGCGGGGCGCCGCCGCCGCGCGGCTGCCCGCCTCGCCGGGGGAGATCGCGCGCCACACCCGCGGAGCGCGGCCGCGCCGCGCGGCGTCCGCGTAGATTTCGGCCACCTCCCACCGAAGGGGCCCCCCTGCGCGCCACGCTGCTGCAGTCCGTCTTCCCGCAGGACACCAACTCCCTGGGCACGCTCTTCGCGGGCACCCTCGTGGGCTGGATGGACAAGGCGGCCGCCTACGCGGCGATGCGACGCGTGCGCGGTCCCGCGGTGACCGCCGCCATGGAGGAGATCGCCTTCCAGGTGCCGATCCGCCAGGGCGACCTGGTCGAGGTGGAGGCCCGGGTGGTCTCGGTCGGCCGCACCAGCCTCCGCGTCAAGGTGGAGGTGTGGCGCGAGCGCCTGGAGGACCACTCACGCGAGCTCTGCGTGCAGGGGCACTTCTCGCTGGTCGCCGTCGGCCGCGACGGCCGCCCGGTGGCGGTGCCGCCGCCGATCGGGGACGAGCTGCCCGCGCATTCAGAGACGCACTGACTCGGTCAGCGGCGCGTATCGCGGGTCCGGAACGCGTGGCGTACCCCGGGATCCTGGAACCGGCTCGAAACCGCCGTCCGTGGCTCGCGACTTCGGACTATCCGTCCGCGCGCCTGCCGTGCCGTCCACGGTCGGCCTCGGCGAGGGTGCCGATGGTCGATGGCGGTCACGGTTGCGGGCGGGGAGGGCCCGCCCGCAACAGAGAAACCCTGACCTAGAGGAGCTCCGAGACCGTCTCGCGCTCGCCGACCAGCTCGTCGTTCGACGCCTGGATCTTCGACTGCGCGAACTCGTCGTGCTCGATGCCCTTGACGACCTCGTACCGGCCGGGCGCGGTGGTGCGCACCGGCACCGACGCCCACACGCCCTCGGCGAAGCCGTAGGACCCGTCCGAGCGGACGGCGATCGAGTGGATGTCGTCGGACGGCGTGTAGAGCGACTTCACGTGGTCGATCAGCGCGTTGGCCGCCGACATGGCGCTCGACAGGCCGCGCGCCGCGATGATCTCGGCGCCGCGCTTGCCGACCTTGGGCAGGAAGTCCTCGCGCAGCCAGGCGTGGTCGGAGATGACCTCCGTGGCCGGCGTGCCGTCGATGGTGGCGTGGAAGAAGTCGGCGAACATCGTCGGCGAGTGGTTGCCGTAGATGACCACGTCGTCGACCTGCGTCACCTGGACGCCCGCCTTCTGCGCCAGCTGGCTCGCGGCCCGGTTCTGGTCGAGCCGCGTCATCGCGGTGATGCTCTCGGCCGGGATCCGGCGGAACTGGTTCGCGGCGATCATCGCGTTGGTGTTACAAGGGTTGCCGACGACCACGGAGGTGACGCCCTCGGCGCCCACCTCGTCGATCGCCTTGCCCTGCTCGATGAAGATGCGGCCGTTGTCCTTGAGCAGGTCCGCGCGCTCCATCCCCGGTCCGCGCGGCTTGGACCCCACCAGCAGGCACCAGTCCGCGTCCGCGAACGCCTCGCGGGGGTCGGACGTGAGCACCATGCCGGTGAGCAGCGGGAAGGCGCAGTCGTCGAGCTCCATGGCGACGCCGGTGAGCGCCTTCTGCACCTGCTCGACGGGGATCTCGAGGAGGCGCAGCTCGATGGGCTGGTCCTTCCCGAACATCTCGCCCGCGGCGATCCGCGGCAGCAGGGCGTAGCCGATCTGGCCGGCGGCGCCCGTGACGGCGACCCTCAGGGGAGCCGGGCTCACGCGGTCGCCCCCGTCCGCGAGGCCATCTTCTCGATGATCGCGTCGGCGACCTCGGAGGTGCCCACGGCCGTGGGGTCGTTGCGGTCGGCCTTCATGTCGTAGGTCACGGAGGTGCCCTCGCGGATGACGTCCGCGATCGCGGTCTCCATGCGCTCGGCGGCCTCGTTCTCCTTGAGGTACTTCAGCATCATCACGCCGGAGAGCATCATGGCCATCGGGTTGACCTTGTTCTGACCGGCGTACTTGGGCGCGGAGCCGTGGGTGGGCTCGAACAGCGCCGCGTTGGTGCCGATGTTGGCGCCCGGCGCGACACCCAGGCCGCCGACGAGGCCGGCACCGAGGTCGGACAGCACGTCGCCGTAAAGGTTCGGCAGCACGAGCACGTCGTAGAGCTCCGGCTTCTGCACGAGCTGCATGCACATGTTGTCGACGATGCGCTCCTCGAACTCGATGTCCGGGAAGTCCTTCGCGACCTGCTCGCCCACGTGCAGGAAGAGCCCGTCCGTGTACTTCATGATGTTGGCCTTGTGCACCACCGTCACCTTGCGACGCCCGTTGTCCCGGGCGTACTGGAAGGCGTAGCGGATGATGCGGTCCGAGCCCTCGACCGAGATCGGCTTGATCGAGATGCCGCAGTGCTCGCCGAACCTGGCGTCGGGCGACAGGTCCTTGAGCAGGCCGATGAGGCGCTCGACGTCCGGCGTGTCCTTCTCGTACTCGATGCCGGCGTACAGGTCCTCGGTGTTCTCGCGGACGATGACGATGTCGACGTCGCGGTACAGCGTGCGTACGCCCTCGTAGTACTTGCAGGGACGTACACAGGCGTAGAGGTTGCAGATCTTCCGCAGGGCGACGTTGACGCTGCGGAAGCCGGTGCCGACGGGGGTCGTGATGGGACCCTTGATCCCGATCTTGTTGTCCAGGATCGACTGGATCGTCGCCTCGGGGAGGGGGGTGCCCGCCTCCTCCATGATGTCGACGCCCGCCTGCTGGACGTCCCAATCGAAGTCGACACCCGTCGCGTCGAGGACCCGCTTGGTGGCCTCGGCGATCTCCGGACCCGTACCGTCGCCGGGGATGAACGTGACGCGATAAGCCACTTTTATCCGGCTCCTTCGTGGTGTGGCGGAAGTGTGGGGCGGCCCCGGCGCCGGGGCACGGTGGGTCGTCCCGCACGCCGCAGGGCCGCGGGAGTATATCGGCGGCGGGGTGGCCGCCGGTCGGACCGCGTCCCCGGGGCCCCCGGACGCGGGGGACGGCCGCGCGGGACCCGGAGCGGTTTCCCGGCCCGCGCCGCGGGGACCATCAGGGCCGGTTGTCCCGCCCGTCCCGGCGCCCCGCTCCGGTACCTTTCATGGTCGGGAAGCGACCATTCAGCACCTGCGAGGGGGGCGGGAGATTGCACAGCCATGACGTCGTCGTGGTCGGCGCGGGCCTGGCGGGGATGCGGGCGGCCATCGCGGCGCACGAGGCCGGGGTGGACGTCGCCCTCGTCACCAAGGTCCACCCGGTGCGCAGCCACTCGGGCGCCGCGCAGGGCGGCATCAACGCCGCCCTGGGCAACGCGACGGACGACTCCACGGACAACCACACGTTCGACACCGTGAAGGGGTCCGACTACCTGGGTGACCAGGACGCGATCGAGATCCTCTGCAGCAACGCGCCCGGCGAGATCATCCAGCTGGAGCACTGGGGAGCCGTCTTCAGCCGGCACGAGACCACGGGCAAGATCGCCCAGCGTCCCTTCGGCGGCGCCGGGTTCCCGCGCACGTGCTACGCCGCGGACCTGACGGGTCTGGTCATCCTGCACACCCTCTACACGGTCTGCGTGAAGTACGACATCCCGTGTTACGAGGAGTACTTCGTCACGGAACTCATCCGCGACGACCACGGCGGGTGCTGCGGTGTGGTGGCCTACGACATGGTCCACGGCACCATCGAGACCATCGGCGCGAAATCGGTGGTCCTCGCCACCGGCGGCGCCGGCCGCGTCTACGCGCCGTCCACCAACTCCCACTCGTCCACGGGCGACGGCATGAGCCTGGCGCTGCGCGCCGGCGTGCCGCTCAAGGACATGGAGTTCATGCAGTTCCACCCCACCACGCTCAGCCCGAGCGGGGTGCTGGTCACCGAGGGCGCCCGCGGCGAGGGCGGCATGCTGCTCAACAGCGAGGGCGAGCGCTTCATGAGCAAGTACGCGCCCAACAAGCTGGAGCTCGCCTCCCGGGACGTGGTGTCGCGCTCCGAGGCCACCGAGATCCTCGAGGGCCGCGGCGTCGACGGCTGCGTCCTGCTCGACCTGCGGCACCTCGGCCGCGACAAGATCATGGAGCGCCTGCCGCAGATCCGCGAGCTCGCCATGGCCTTCGCCGGTGTCGACCCCATCGAGGCCCCGATCCCGATCCGCCCCGGCGCCCACTACCACATGGGCGGCGTGCACGTGGACTCCTGGGGGGCGGCCCCCCACATGCCCGGCCTGTTCGCGGCCGGCGAGTGCTCCTGCATCTCGGTCCACGGCGCCAACCGGCTCGGCGGCAACTCGCTGCTGGAGGCGGTCGTGTTCGGCGCCCGCACCGGCTCGGCCGCCGCGGGGTACGCGCAGGAGTTCAACGGGCGCGGCATCCAGGCCCGGCCCGAGCACGCGCTGGCCTACGAGGCCAAGCTGCGCGAGCTGCTCGACCGCGAGAACGGCCCGCGGCAGCACGAGATCCGCGACCCGCTCGCCGAGACCATGCAGGAGAAGGTCGGCGTGTTCCGCACGGGGGACGACCTCCGCGAGGCCAAGCGGGTGGTCGACGAGATGCGCGAGAAGTTCCAGGGCGTGGTCGTCGGCGACAAGGGCCGCACGTTCAACCAGGACCTGATCCACACCATCGAGACCGGCTTCCTGCTCGACCTGGCCGACACGATGGTGGTGGGGGCCATCGAGCGCACGGAGAGCCGCGGGGCGCACTCGCGCACCGACTACCCCGAGCGCGACGACGAGAACTGGCTCAAGCACACGCTCGCCTACCTGGAGGACGACGCGGTGCGGCTGGACTACTCCGAGGTGACGTTCACCAAGTTCGAGCCCCAGGTGAGGACCTACTGATGCCGCAGACCACCTTCGACATCTTCCGCTACCAGCCGGACTTCGCCGAGGCGCCGTACCGGCAGTCGTTCCTGCTGGACCACGAGAACGAGCTCACGCTGCTCGACGCCGTGCTGCGCCTGCAGAACGAGCAGGACGGTACGCTCGCGGTCCGGTATTCGTGCCGCAGCGCCATCTGCGGCTCCTGTGCCTGCAAGGCCAACGGCAAGACGGTGCTGGCCTGCATGACCCAGGTCGAGGAGGTCAAGCGCGAGTTCGGCGGCGAGCAGATCCGCGTCGACCCCATCGGCAACTTCGCGCCGATCAAGGACCTCGTGGTCGACATGGCGTCCTTCTGGGCCAAGTTCAAGTCGGTCAAGCCGTACCTGATCCCCGACGGCCCGGCGCCCCAGAAGGAGCGCATCGTCTCCAAGGAGGCGATGCAGAAGATCTACAACGAGAGCAAGTGCATCCTCTGCGCCGCCTGCTACAGCGAGTGCAACTCGCTGGCCGCCGACCCGGAGTTCATCGGGCCCGCGGCGCTCGCCTGGGGCTACCGCTTCGCCGCCGACGAGCGTGACGGCCAGCGCAAGGGCCGCGCCAAGCTCTACTCGGGCGACCACGGGATCTGGGACTGCACGCGCTGCATGTACTGCAACGAGCGCTGCCCCAAGGGCGTGGACCCGCGCGACGCCATCGAGAAGCTGGGCGGCGTCGCCTTCAACGAGGGCGTCTCCTGGGGCGACCCCGGCGCCCGGCACGCCAAGGCGTTCCTCATCTCGATGCGCACCGGCGGCAAGCTCAACGAGACGCTGCTCGTGCCGTTCACCCAGCCGATCAAGTCGCAGCTGGACGTGCCGTTCGCGCTGAAGATGCTGCGCAAGGGCAAGGCGCCGTCGCCGATCCCCCACCGCATCAAGAAGCTGGACGAGGTGCAGAAGCTCATCAAGAACGTCAAGGAGACGATCTAGTTGGCCCGCCAGTTCGCGTACTACCCCGGCTGCGTCGCGGAGTTCAGCTCCAAGGAGCTCAACGCCACGACGAAGGCCCTGGCGCCGATGCTGGACATCGAGCTGCTGCCGATGCCGGCCGCCACGTGTTGCGGCGCCGGTGACATCGCGGAGGCCAAGCCCAACCTGTACCTCACGCTCAACGTCCGCATCCTCTCGCAGGCCGAGGAGATGGGTTGCGACGTGATGACCATCTGCAACGTCTGCACGCTCAACCTGCGGCGGGCGAACAAGTTGGTCAAGGAGGACCCGCGCCTGCTGGAGAGCGTCAACGAGGAGCTGGTCAAGGCGGGGGCGCGGCCGTACGAGGGCACCAAGGAGGTCACCCACCTGCTGTGGTACCTCGCCACCGAGGAGGGCCTGTCCCTGCTCGAGAAGCAGGGCCCCAAGGGGCTCAACGGCCTGCGGGTGGCCCCCTACTACGGCTGCCAGCTGCTGCGTCCGTCCTCGGTGATGGGCTTCGAGGACCCCGACCAGCCGCAGTCGCTGGAGCGCCTCATCCGGGCGCTCGGCGGCGAGGTGGCCGACTACGAGGCCAAGTCCAAGTGCTGCGGCTTCCCGATCATCCTGGCCCGCGAGGCGGTGGCGCTGCGCGAGTCGCACGTCGCCCTGTCGCAGGCGCGCGACGCCGGCGCCGAGTGCATGGTCACGCCCTGCCCGCTGTGCCACCTGGCGATGGACGCCTACCAGCAGAAGGCCGAGTCGCTGAACGGCACCGAGTACAACATGCCGGTGCTGCACCTTCCGCAGCTGCTGGGGCTCGCGCTGGGGATCGACACCGCCACGATGCAGTTCAAGCGGCACATGGTCCCGGTGGACCGGGTGCTGGAGGTCGTGGGGGCGTAGCGCCGGCCGGGCGCGCGGGTGCGAGGGGCCGCCCCGGGGGCGGCCCCTCCTCTTTTCCCGGGGCCGGGCGGGCCGCCCCGGGGCACGGGTGGCACAATCCGCACGTGAGCCGGGTCCTCGACCTTCGCCGCGCCACCCGGGAGGCGACGCCCCGCTGCTGCCACGAGTGCGTCTTCTGGCAGCAGGCGCGCGGTCCCGTGAGCGACGGGCGTGCCAAGGAGCGCTGGGCGCGAGGGGTCGAGGAGCGCACGGGCGCCTGGGGGCGCATCCTGCGCGACGGCGACCGCTTCCGGGGCGTCATCCAGTACGGCCCCGCCCGCGCGTTCCCCCG
>DATMJR010000225.1:0-2503 GCA_035553775.1 Miltoncostaeaceae bacterium
CGACATCCCCAGCAGGGGGTCGGCCGGTGCCACCGGCCAGTCGCTGCCGAGCGCCAGCACCGCCCCGGCCGCCGCCAGCGACGCGTACGGCCACGCGCGGCCCATGCGCTCCGGCCCGAGCAGCGCCGTCAGGGCGTCGCCGTCGGCACCGTGCGCCGCCGCCAGGTGCGCGGGCTGCACGCCGGCGACCACGCCGAGGGCGCCCAGCCGGCGGACGTCCTCCGGCCGCACGAGCTCCAGGTGCTCGATGCGGTGCCGCACCGCGCGGGGGCCGCGGGGTGCGCGGGGGGCGCCCGCGTACACCTCCAGCGCGCATGCGACGGCCGCGTCCCCGATGGCATGGGTGACGCACGCCACGCCGTCCGCGGCGAACGCATGGACGCGCGCGCGGTAGGCGTCCACGTCCTCCCAGAAGGGACCGCCGCGTCGCCCCCGCGCGTCGGGGGTTCCCAGCCACGCGGTCCCGGATCCGATCACGCCGTCGAGGAAGAACTTCGCCGCGCCCGTCCGCCAGAGGCGCCCGCCGCGGCGGGCGTCCCGGTGGGAGCGCGCGACCCGGTCCTCGTCGTCGCCCGGCTGCTGCCACAGGGCCAGCACCACCCGCAGGGGCAGGGCGTCCGCCTCCTCCAGCGCCGCCAGGTCGCCGAGGACGTCCGGGTCGCTGTCCATCACGTGCACGCCGGTCAGGCCCAGGGCGGAGAACCGGCGCAGCGTGCGCGCGTAGAGGGCGCGGCGCGCGGCGGCGCCGAGGGGCGGGACGGCGGCGCGGACCACCTCCATCGCGCTCGGCTCGCGCAGCTCGCCCGTGGGCGCGCCGCCGGCATCGCAGACCACCTGCGACGCGTCGGGGAAGGCCCGCGGGCCGTCCACGCCGGCGCGCCGCAGGGCCTCCGGAGTCGCGAGGGCGGCGTGGCCGTCGTGGAAGGTGGCGAACACCGGCGCCCCGTCGACGGAGGCCGCGACCAGATCGCCGCGCACCGGCGCCTCCCCGAAGGCCGTGCGCCGCAGGCCGTGGCCCAGCACCCACCCGTCGCCGTCCACCCGGGCGCGCTCGGCGCGCAGGAGGGCGCGCACCTCGTCCAGCGTGCGCGCCGTACCCAGGTCCGCGCCGCGGGTGGCGCGGGCGCCCCAGAACGGGTGGGCGTGGGCGTCCACGAGTCCGGCGACGATCGCCGCGCCGCCGCAGTCGATGACGGCCGTCGCACGGCCGGAGGCCGCCCGCACCTCCGCGTCGCCGCCCACGACGGCGATCGTCCCCCCGGCCACGCCGACGGCCGTCGCCGGGGGCCGGCCCGGGTCCTGCGCGCGGACCCGGGCGTTCAGGAGGGCGAGCTCGAGCGCGCTCAGCTCCTCCGGATGCGTTCGACCAGGCGCCAGGCGGCCGGCAGCAGCGCGCCGGCCAGGTACAGCTTGAGGATCTCCCCCGGCACGAACGGATACAGGCCGTTCTCGAGCACCGCGTTCAGGCCGTTCGGGTAGCCGTTGTCGCCCAGCCAGACCGACAGCCACACCAGGCCCACCGTGAACACCAGGACGTTGCCGGTGAGCATCGCGGAGACCGAACTCGAGAAGTTGCGGTCCCAGCGGCGCTCGGCGAGGAAGCCGACGAGCAGGCCGGCGAGCACGAAGCCGACCAGGTAGCCGCCGGTGGCACCCGCCACCTCGTCCCAGCCGTGCGCGCGGTCGGCGAACACGGGGATGCCGAACACCCCCATCGCCAGGTACATCACCATCGCGAGCGTTCCGTGGACGAGGCCCATGCTGGCGGCCACGAGCAGCACGGCGAAGGTCTGCCCCGTGATCGGCACCGGGGTGAACGGGAGCTGGATCGAGATCTGCGCGAAGAGCGCGACGAAGAGGGCGCCGCCGGTGACGAGCAGGACGCTCGTGGCGATGTTGGAGCGCGGCACGACGGCACGGCGCAGCGTCGCGGGGAGGGTTGCGGTGTTGGTCGACATGGTGCGGGAGTGTATGCACTCGCCCCGGCCGGCTGCGCCCCCGGCGCCTCCGCCCCCGGCGCGACGCCGCCCGGGGTCGTAGGATCCGGTGCGGGAACCGGCGGCCTCGTCCTTCGGGGGGCTCAGGTGGGGGATGGCGTGATCCGCGTGCTGCTCGTGGACGACCACCGCGTGCTCCGCACGGGGCTGCGCCTGATCCTGGAGCGCGCCGAGGGCGTCGAGTGCGTGGGCGAGGCCTCCAGTGCCGAGGAGGCGGTGCGCGCGCTCGACCGGGTGGAGCCGGACGTGGTGGTGATGGACGTCGAGATGCCCGGCATGGGCGGTATCGCGGGCATCGCCGAGATCCGCGGCCGCGCGCCGCGCACGCGCGTCGTGATCCTGTCGATGCACGGCGCCGCCGAGGACGTGCGCTCCGCGTTCGCGTCGGGCGCCGAGGGCTACCTGCTGAAGACCGCCGCCGACGAGGAACTCGTGGACGCGATCCACGCGGTCGCGCGGGGGGAGCGCTACCTGCACCCGGCGCTCGGCGCCACCCTGGCCCAGCC
>DATMJR010000226.1:0-10759 GCA_035553775.1 Miltoncostaeaceae bacterium
GCCTGGTGGCCGCCGCTCCGGTCACCCTCGGCCCCCACGCCCCTCCCCTCGCGCGGTTCATGGGCGACAAGTTCAACGCGCACCTCGAGCGCCTGGCCACGCCCGGCCACCGAGTCGGGCTCCGGGACTTCTACAGCGGCCACTGCTCGGCACCGCGCGAGGTCCTGGTCAGAGCCGGCCTGTACGACGAGCGCTTCGACGTCTACGGCAACGAGGACCTTGAGCTCTCCCTTCGCCTGCGGAGGACGGGCGTCGACATCGGGTACCTGCCGCACGCGGTCGCCGAGCAGACATGGGACAAGTCCCTGACGGCCCTCGCCCGCGACACGCACGACAAGGGCGTCACGGCGGTCCGGCTCGCACGGATCCACCCCGACGCCGTGTCCGAACTCGCGCTGTCGCAGGGGGGGACACGCTCACGCCAGTGGCGGGTGCTCCGGGCCCTCCTGCTCGCGCTCACCCGTCGGAGCCGCCGCACGGAGCGCGCCGTGGTGGCGGTGGTCCGCGGCCGTGAGCGGCTGGGCGGCACACGCCCCGACGCCTGGTACGCCTTCCTCCTGGACTACCTCTACTGGGCCGGGGCGGAGCAGGCGGGCTGGAGGTCGACCGGTGCGGGCTAGGGAGGGGGTGCGCGAGGTCGTCCACTTCACCGACAGCGACGTCGTGGGCGGCGCGGAGCACGCACTGCTCATGCTGCTGACGGGTCTCGACCGCCGACGGTGGGCGCCCGTCCTGCTGCACCACGGCGCTCCCGGCCTCGCCCCCCTGCGCTCCGCCGCAGGTGCCGCCGGTGTCCGTCTCGCCCGCGCGCCGCGCATGCCGGAGGGTCTCGCCGGTGTCCCGCCGGCGCTGCGTTTGGCCGCGTGGCTCCGCCGCCGCCGGCCCGCGGTGTTCCACGCGCACATGACCTGGCCCCTCGGATGCAAGTGGGCGATGGCCGCCGCGGTGCTCGCGCGCGTCCCCGTCGTCGTCGCCACCGTCCAGCTCTGGGTCGACATCCCGGTGACGGCGTCCCGCAGGATCCAGGCCCACGTGCTGGGCGAGGGCATCGGAACCCTCGTCGCGGTGTCCGAGGACGCCGGTCGCCGGATGCGCGGCGACCTCGGCTGGGGGGGCCGGGTGACGGTTGTGCGGAACGCCGTCGCCCTCGAGCGTTTTCCGGCGCCTGCGCCCGCGCCCCGGCGCCCGCCGGGGGCGCCCGCCGTCGCCGTCGTCCCGGCGCGCCTCGTGGAGCAGAAAGGACACGCCGATCTCCTGGAGGCCGCGCGGAGGGTTCCGGATGTCCGCTTCCTCTGCGCGGGGGACGGACCACTACGCGCGGCCCTGGAGCAGCGCGCGCGGCGCCTGGGCGTGGCCGACCGCGTGCTGTTCCTCGGGCATCGGAGCGACGTCCCCGAACTGCTGCGCGAGGCGCACATGGCCGTGCTCCCATCCCTGTACGAGGGCCTGCCGCTGTCACTGGTGGAGGCCATGGCCGCCGCACGGCCCGTGGTCGCCACGGACGCCGGCGGGAGTCGCGAGGTGGTGGAGCATGGGAAGACCGGCCTGCTCGTGCCGCCGCGAGATCCCGCCGCGCTCGCGGAGGCGGTGGGGCGGCTGGCGTCGGACGAGGCGTTGGCCGCCCGCTTCGGCGATGCGGGGCGGCGGCGCGTCGAGCGGGACTTCAGCGCGTCGGAGATGGTCGCGCGCGTCGAGCGGATCTACCAAGGCCACCTGGGATCGTGACGGCGGGGATCCACCCGGCTGCGCGGGCGGAGCGTGAGCGCAACGGGCTGCTGCGCCGGGTGGACTGGCGGTGGCTGCTCCCGCACCCGGAGGTCGAACACGCGATCGCACGGGTCGACGAAGACCTGGCGGAGGCGCTCCCCGCGGTCGCAGCCCATCTGCACGCGCTGCAGGACACCATCCCGGCCGGCGCCGACCTGGCCGTCTTGGTGGACCCACGGACCGATGATCTCGTGAGGGCGCGGCGCGCGTTGCGCGCCGACGGCGCGCTGTACGTGGAGGTGCGGCGGCCACGGCCGGGCGGCCTCGCCGCGTCCCTCCGGCACCTACGAGGCGCCGGCTTCGTACCCACCGCGGTGCAGTGGTGCTGGCCTCCGGCCACCCGTGCCCTGCCCGGGGTATGGCTGCCGGTCGACGCCCCGGCGGCCGTCGAGTGGCTGCGGCACCGACGCCCGGCGGACGGCGGTGCGATACGGGCGCGCCGCGTCGTCGCCGATCGCGCGTTCTCCCTCGCGCGCCGGGTCGGCGCGCTCGCGCCCCTGTGCATCGTCGCCCGTCCGGCCGAATCCGGTACCGCCCCATGGCTCAGCGGGCTGCTCGACGACCACGGCCACGGCGGCGGCCACCCCGCCTGGTTGCTCCTCACGGGCGGGCGGCGGTCACACAACAAGGTTGTCGCGCTCCCGTTCCGGGAGGGGTCGTTACGGCCCGACCTGGCGGTGAAGGTCGGGCGGGTCGCCGAGGCGGACGCGGGTCTGCTCCGGGAGGCCCGGGCGCTACGCGCGCTCGTGCGGTCGCCGCCCTCCGCCTCGGCGCTCGCGCCGCAGGTCCTGTTCCTTCACGCCGCCGGCGCCGGCGTCGCCGTGGGCCAGTCACTCGAGGAGGGCGTCGCCCTTCTGTCGGAGCTGACGTCCCGCAGCTACGCGCGGATCGCCGGCGAGGTCACCGACCGCCTGATCGAGCTCGCGCTCGCCACGTGCGGGGTGGATGCCCTCAGCCCCCACCCGGTCGCCCTTGCGGCCGCCCGCGACTTCGCCCGCTCCTACGCGTCGGCCTTGCCCGAGGCGCAGGGGGCTGCCGCGGCGGCGGTCGCACGGCAGCTGCCGGCGCTGCCCACGGTCATGGAGCAGCGCGACTGCTCGCCCTGGAACCTGCTGCGGCGACCGCGCGGAGGGCTCGTGATGCTTGACTGGGAATCGGCCGAGCCGGCGGGATTGCCTCTGCTCGACCTCGTCTACTTCCTGACCTTCGCCGGCCTCCACCTGCACGGCGCGATCAGGAACGAGCCCGAACGCCGGTACCGCGACGTGTGGGGGGACACGCCGGAGGGGCGCGTCAACGCCGCCTGCGTCGCGCGGTACCTCGCCGCGCTCGGGCTGCCGGGGACCGCCGCCGGCCCGCTCCGGCGACTCACCTGGATGGTGCACGCGGAGGTCGAGGTCGAGCGGCTCGCGGCGGACGGCGGGCGGGGGCCGGCGTCCGCCGACCTCGCCGGTGGCGTGTTCCTCCGCCTCCTGCGGGCCGACGTCGCCATGGGCGTATGACGATCACCCTCGTCCTCGCCGTACGCGACGGCGCGCCGGCCCCTGCGCCCCTCCGAGGGGTGGAGGTCGTCGCGCCCGACGCGCTCGCCCACCGCCTCGACCAGGCCGCGGGTTCGCTGTGCCTGCTGCTGCCGGCGGGCGTGCGCCCGCGCCCCGATCTCCTGGATCTCCACGCCGCGGCACATCGGGCACGACCCGGTTGCGCCGTCGCCAGCCCGGTCACCCCCGCCGTGGCCCCGCCCTCGGCGCACGCGCACGCGCTGCGCGGACTGCACCGGGCGCCCCTGTCGGCGGACGCCGCACTGCTGCAACGGATGCTCGCCCAGGTCCCCGGGGCGACGCGACCGGACGACGTTCACGGCCTAGTGTGGCTGCGGTCGGCGGGTGTGCTCGTCGCCCTCGAACACCCGGCAGCGGATCTCGCCCTGCGGCCCACGGAGGTTCTCCGCGCCGCGGAGCGCTGGGGGCGGTCCTGCGCGGACGCCGCCCGCCGTCACCGCTCGCTGCGGGGCGAGCTGCTGGCCGGCTTCGGGGATTCGAGCCCTCGCGAGCTCGCCGTGCGGCGGTTCCTGCTGCGCGCGGCCGTACCGCCCCCACTCCTCTGGGCCGCGTCGAGGCCGGTCCGTCGGAGCTCGCCTCAGCTCGCCCCGCTCATGCGACACCTCGCCTTCTGGCGCGGCGTCCGTCGCGGCGTGCGACCCCGCACGTGGTCGGCGATCGCGGGGGGAGTCCCCGTGCTCATGTACCACGCGTTCGCGACCCGCGACGAGGCCCCGAGCCGGTTCGTCGTGGCTCCCTCGCAGCTCCGCAGGCATCTGCGCGTGCTGCGCCTGCTGGGGTTGCGGCCCACCACACTCGACGCGGTGGCGGCGGCGCTCCAGGCGGGTGACCTCCCGCCGGCGCGGCGGTTCGTCGTCACCATCGATGACGGGTACGCGGACAACCTGAACGTCGCCGCTCCCGTCCTCGCGCGCGCCGGCGTACGCCCAACGGTGTTCCTCGTGACCGAGCGCATGGGAGGGGTGAACGACTGGGACCGCGCCGGCGTCCTCGCCGGGCGCCGATTGCTGTCGTGGGGGGAGGTGGAGCGACTGCAGGCCGGCGGCGCCGCCCTCGGGGC
Organism: Miltoncostaeaceae bacterium; assembly: GCA_035553775.1. Lineage (GTDB taxonomy): Bacteria > Actinomycetota > Thermoleophilia > Miltoncostaeales > Miltoncostaeaceae > DATMJR01. Next base: position 4,390 of record DATMJR010000226.1, read on the forward strand.
CCACACGCTCACGCACCCGGTCCTCCCGGACCTGGAGGAGAGCCAGGTGCGACAGCAGGTGCTCCTCTCCGTCGCGTGCGTCGCGGCGCACGCCCGGCCCGCCGGCGTGCCGTTCGCGTATCCACACGGGCGCTACGACCAGGTCGCGCTCCGCGCGGTGGCGGAGGCAGGGTGCTGCTGCGCACTGTCGACCGATGTCGGCCGGGTCGGCCCGGGAGCGCCGCTCCTGCGACTGCCGCGCCTCGAGATGAAGGGCACGGACGGACTGCTCCGGACGATCCTGAAGTTGACAGGGGTCGCCCATCGCTGACGAGTGTCAGGGGTGCCGCCGCCTGCGGCGGAGCATCGCGCGGACGAGGATGTCCCGCTCGGTGGCGGCGCCGGGCGTCGCCAGGAAGACGACGACATAGACGGCACCCGCCGCCGCCCCCACGGCGAGCACGGCGAGCAGGGATTCCGGCGCGAGGGCGGCCCGGAGCCCGAGCGCGGCCGCGGCCGCCGGGACCGCGGGGAGGAGCGCCGGCCACACCGCCTCGCGGAGCAGCGCGGTAACGGACACCTCGGCGACGCGGAGCGCGTACGGCACCACCAGGACGAGTGTTTCCACGGTCGCCGCGACCAGCGTGCCGAGCGCGACGCCGGTCGGCCCGTACGGATGGATGAGGACCACGGACACGCCGAGGTTCAGCAGGGCTCCCACCACGGCGAACAGCGCGAGCGGCCGATGACGCGAGATCCCCTGCAACACGGACGCGGCCGGCCACACCGCCGTGTCGACGACCCCGGCGAGGACGAGCAGGACCATGATGACGCCGGCGCTGCGGAACTCCTCACCCACCCAGGCGGCGAGGAAGGGCCCGGCCAGCGCCATCACCCCGGTCCCGAGGAGCAGGTATGCGACGAGGGTGAGCCGCGTGCCGGTGAGCAGCACCCTGCGCAGCCGGTCCCGCTCATCGCGTGCACCCAGCTCGGCGGACAGCGGCATGAGCACCCGGACGAACTGGTAGGTGAGGATCTGCGGGGCCTCGGCCACCCGTCGCGCGAGCGCGTACGGCGTGACGCGCGCGACCGGAAGGAAGACCGCGATGACGATCTCGTCGGTGCGGGTCTTGATCTGGCTGGCCCCCTGGACGACGAGGACGGCCCAGCCGAAGGAGACCAGGCGGCCGACGAGGTGTCGCCTCGGCCGCCCCTGTCCGAGGCGCAGGCCGGGGGCGGCGCGACGCACCGCGAGGTAGGCGGGCACCTGCATCGCGATGCTGATCGGAATGCCGACGCCGACGACCCAGAGCACGCCCCCGCCGAGCAGGAGCGCGACGACGGTCGCCGCCGCCGTCAGCAGCGTGGCGACGATGGAGACGGCGTTGACGAGGTCGAAGCGTTGCAGCCCGCGCAGGACCGCGAAGAGGGTGCCCGTCGGGAAGACCAGGCCCGCGCTCACGGCGGTGAGCAGCACGAGCTGAGTGGTGACGGCCCGCTGATCGTCCGGGACGGCGAACAGCACGGGGGCCAGCGGGGCCACGACGGCTCCAGCCGCGAACGTCGCAACTCCGAGCAGGGTCGAGAGCACGAACCCGGTCGCAACCGTGTCCCGCAGGGCCGCGGTCTCGCCCCGGGCGTGCAGTTCCGCGACGAACCGGACGACGCTGCTGGTGAGCCCGAGATCGAGGAGGGATCCGTACCCCATGAGCGCCGTCGCGAGGACGAACAACGCGTAGACGTCGCTGCCCAGCTGGTCCAGCAGAAAGGGCGTCAGGAAGAACCACGTGAGCAGGATCGTGGCCTGCCCGGCGTAGTTGCTCACCGTGGAAAGCGCCACGCGACGCCGCAGGACGCCTCCGCCGTCGCCGGTCGGGTCGCTCCCCGCCGGCGCGCCCCCTCGGGGGTGATCCGGCTCGTCACCCATCCGGTGCCCCCGCCCCGGGTGCCTGCGCCAGTAGGCTGAGCAGGTGACCATCCGCCCCACTCGGGACGCCCCACGACTCGTGAAGGCGCTCCGACCCGCCCTGGGTCACGCCCTTCGCCGCGGATTGGGGGCTTCGGGTCTGCCGCCCGCACGTGTCGAGCGGCTCCTCCGCCCCGCGCGGATGGGAACGCTCCGCCGCCTCGCGCCGCTCAGCGATGAGTGGGGCTTCGACCGGGGCACACCGGTCGACCGCCACTACATCGGGGTCTACCTCGACCGGCACCGGGCGGACATCCGCGGCCGCGTCCTGGAGATCCTGGACGACTCCTACGCCCGCCGCTACGGCACGAGTGTCACCGAGGTCGAGGTACTGGACATCGACGCCTCGAACGCGCGCGCCACGATCGTGGCCGACCTCGCCGACTGCGACCACGTCCCCGGCGGGCGATTCGACTGCGTCGTCCTGACGCAGACGCTGCAGCTCATCCCCGACGTGCGCGCCGCCGTGCGCAACGTCCACCGCCTCCTCGCGCCCGGAGGCGTCCTGCTCGCGACGGTCCCGGTGATCAGCCGCATCGTCCCGCGCTACGGCCTGGAGATGGACCACTGGCGATTCACTCCGGCCTCGTCCCGCCTGCTCTTCGGCGACGCGTTCGGGGCGGACAACGTCCGGTTGACGCCGATGGGCAATCACCTGGCCGCGGTGGCCTTCCTGACCGGGATGGCCCGGGAGGAACTCCGCCGGAGTGAGCTGGAGGGCGTCGACCCCTACTTCCCGGTGGTCATCGGGGTGCGTGCGGTCAAGGGAGCCGACGCCGCGTGACGCCGGCGAGGACCCAATCCCCGAACCCGACGAGCAGGCCCGCAGAGTACATGGCGTAGGTGACGCTCCAACGATCCGCCCGGAGCATGTGGCGCCCGAGCTCGCGGGCGTTCCAGCGCAGCTCTCCGAGCATGCGTCGGATCATCCACGTGTCGCGCAGCCGCGTGTGCTTCGCGTAGAACCCCCCCTGTCCGCGCCCGTACGTCCACCGAACCCGCAGGACATCCCGGATCGGCCGCCAGGCCAGGTGCGTGACCGCGGCGGTCGGGACGTAGCGGATCTCGCATCCCCGCTCGAGGAGACGGAACGCGAGGTCATTGTCCTCGGCGCTCGGCCAGCGCGCCCCCGGCCCGAACCGCTCGTCGAAACCGCCGACCGCGGTGACGGTCCTCGTCCACGCCCCCATGTTCGCCCCATACAGCACGTCGCGTCGGATGCGTCCCCGGAAGCGCTCGGGAACGTCGTTCTCACGGAGCGAGGGGGCGAACCCATGTCCATCCGATTCCCCGGCGACGACGCGTCCTGTGACGACCGTCCACTCACCCCCCGCCTGCAGGGCGGTGACGAGGGCGGATAGCCACCCCGGGTCGACGAGCACGTCGTCGTCCAGGATTGCGACGAGATCGTGCTTCACCTGGCTCACTCCGAGGTTCCGGCCGCGGGAGCTACCCCGACTGCGGGACTGGGTGTACCGGAGCGCCACACCCGTAGGGACCTCCGGCCGGTCGCGTACCGACCACGGGGACGCGCTCTGGTCGATCACCAGGATCTCTGACGGGAGCGCGTCCCCTGCGAGTACGGAACGGACCGTCCCCGCCAGCATCTCGTGGCGCTCGCGGGTCGCGACGACCACGGACACCGGGAGGATGGGCACGTCCTCAGATTCTCGGCTCCCACCGGGCAGATTCACCATCGGTGGGAGCCGTGGAGGGTCGGAGCGTCGTTTACGGGGCCGCGATGGGCGATCCCGAAAGTGTCGCAAATTCGTTCGTCGTGTACCGCGGGTTCGAGATCGCCGAGGCGAAGGCCGCCTGCGACGACGCCGAGGACTCGATCACCCAGTCCATGCCGTCCGCGTTCCAGTCGAACCAGACGAGGGCCCTGACATTCGGGAAGTCGTTCAGCAGGCGTGTGCCGATCCCGTCGGCGATCCACGACGCCTTCGAGCCGCCCCACTCGCTGGAGCCCGTCTCGGCGATCATGACCGGCTTGCCGGGGGCGAGCGTCCCGAGCGCGTCGTACGTCGGCCGGAAGACCTCGGAGAACGTCCGCCAGCTCGCCGGCTTGGCCGGATTGGTCCCCCAGTTGTACCCGTCCATCGCGACCCAGTCGACGTACGCGTCGCCCGGGTAGAGCGACGCGAGCGGGATGCTGCCCGGGTAGATGGTGTTCGGCGACCAGACCCAGGTCACATTGGTCGCCCCCACGGAGCGGAAGATCCCGTGGACGTGCCGCCAGGCCTGGACGTACTCACCGGCAGCGTTGCCGTTGCGCACCTCGGACCACGGGTACCAGGTGCCGTTCATCTCGTGGTTGAACCGCAGGAACAGCGGCTTGCCCCAGTCCCGCGCGCCCGTCGCCCAGGAGCGGATGTAGGAGTCGTAGCGGCCGTTGATGATCTCGCGAAGGCGGAACGCAGGCTGCTCGGCCGCCCCTCCGGCCGTGGCCTCCCACGAGTTCCAGTTGACCATCGGGATCGCCCCACGGTTGCGGACCCCGGTGTAGTCGTTCGGGTAGAACGGCTGGGGGACGCCGTTGCGATACCAGGGCTGGCCCCAGTGGATGATCGACACCCGCTTGCCCGCCTGGGCCTCGAAGCGCTCGATGGTGCGGACGTCCCACGGGGCGTCACCGAATCCCCATCGCGTGCCGTCGATGTACGCACCCCAGAGCACCCGGCCGCCCGCCCCGGGAGGCGGTACGGCGTTGGAGACCGTGACCGACCGGCGTGAGGTGGCGGAGTTCCCCCGGGCGTCGATGGCTCGCGCCTCAATGGTGTGTGTCCCGTTGGCGTATGCGGCCGTGTCCCACACACCCGCGTCCCCGTAGGGCGCGGCGGTGTCCGAGAACAGCAGCACGCCGTCCACACGGAACTCGACCCGTGCGACGCCGACCGCGTCGGCGGCATCCGCGCGGATGTCGACACGCCCCGCCACCGTCGCCGAGGCCGCCGGCGCGGTGATCGTGACCGTGGGCGGGCTGGTGTCCTTCACGGGGCGGCGCGTCGCGAGACTGTGCGGCTGCGAGGGCAGGCGGGCGGCGTACTGGTCGACGCCGCCGGCGTGCCGAACGACGACCCGCACCACGACCCCGCGGGCGGACGCCGGGACGGACACCTCGCCGCGGAGCCCGTGGAGGGCCGGCGCGCGTCGGCTGAGCCGGGCACGAACGCGGCCGTCCACGATCACCTCGGCCGAGCGGACGCGCCGGAGGACGGGCGTCCCCAGGCGGAAGGCGTAGCGACGGTCGCCCGCCCGGGTGAGGCGGAGCCCGCGTGCCGCGCGGGGCGCGGGACGAAGGACGGGCGTGAGGGACGCCTGGGGGGCCGATCTCGGCGTGGCGGTGATGGTGGACGCCGTGCCGTCGGGGGCTGCGAATGTGACGGCGCCGGCCGCGAGCGCGCACAGGAGCACGAGCACGGCCAGGACCGCACGTGGAATCCGTTCCACTGGATCTCCTCCATGAGCCGGCGGAGCGGGCACTCCGCCGGTCGACAGGGTTCATGTCGGGCGCCCGGGCGAGGCGTCCCTGGCGCCCGGACCGCGGCGCCCTCCCCCTATGGATCGACGCGAACCCTCTGATGCTCAACGCCCCCTGGACGGGGGCGCGCGGCTGCTACGGCGCGGGGATCGGCGACGCGGAGAGGGACGAGAACCGGTTGTCGAGGTAGTACGGCGAGGCGATCGCCTCCGCGAAGGCCGTGCGCGCCCCGACGGACGTCTCGATCGGCCAGTCCATCCCCTCGTCGGACTTGTTCCAGTACACGACGGCCTTGACCTCGGGGAACCGCTGCGGAAGCTGGACGGCCAGCGCGTCGCGCAGCCAATCCGCCTTCGAACCGCCCCGCTCGGAGCTCGCGACCTCCGCGATCATGAGGGGCTTGGACGGCGCGAGTGCGCGCAGCGTCGTATAGGTGCGCGTGAACGTGCGCGGGAAGGTGCGCCACCGGCTGCCCGTCTGCCCCGTGCCCCAGTTGTACCCGCTCATGCCGACCCAGTCGACGTAGGCGTCGCCGGGGTACAGCTGCGACACGGGGATCCCCGCGTACGACTCGAATTCGTTCGGCGCCCAGACGAAGTTGACGTTGCGGGCGCCCTCCGCCCGGAAGATGTCGACGATGTGGCGCCAGGCTCGGACGAATTCGCCCGGGGCGTTGCCGTTCTCACGTTCGGACCACGGGTACCAGTCGCCGTTCATCTCGTGGCACAGCCGCACGAACATCGGATGGCCCCACCGCGCGGCCGCCTGGGCCCACTCCCGGATATACGGGTCGTACTTGCCCTCGATCACGTCGCGGAGCTGGAAGTCGGGCTGCTCGTGGTAACCGCGGTCCTTCCGGTCCCACGGGCTCCAGTCGATGATCGGGATCGCACCATGCCGCCGGACGGTGTCGAACACGTCGGGCGCGAACCGCTGCGGGA
>DATMJR010000227.1:0-5429 GCA_035553775.1 Miltoncostaeaceae bacterium
CTGGTGACCTACCTGATCGTGATCCTGCTGTACGCGGCCTACTTCGTGCTGCGCAGTTCCGCGGAGGGCGACCGGCGCGAGCGGTACTCGGCGGTCTACGCGATCTTCGCGTTCGCCGCGGTGCCGCTGTCGTTCTACGCCGTGCGCGTCGCCGAGTCGTTCATCCACCCGGTGGTGTTCACCGAGAACGGCGCCAACATGCCAGGCTCGATGCTGATCTGGTTCGTCGTCGCCCAGGTGGGCGTGGTGGGGCTGTTCGCCACCCTCCTCCAGCTGGAGCTGCTGCAGCGCCGCGCGCAGCGCGCGCTGGACGACCTGAAGCTGCGCATCGAGGCCCTGGCCGCCTGATGGAGTACGTCGTCGCCGCGTACGCGGTCATCTGGTTCGTGCTCATGCTCTACGTCGTCGGCGTCGGCCTGCGCACCGCCCGGCTCACGCGCGAGACCGAGCTCATGGCACGCGTGCTCGCCGAACACGGTGAGGGACCGGCCGAGGGCCGCGCGGCCGACGAGGCCGCGGGCGTCGGGCGCTGACACGGGCGCCGGCGGCGGCCCGGCCGTCGCGCACCTCCGCGGCCGCGCCTCCGCGACCCGCGCCGGGCAATCCGCCACCCCTGAGGGGCAATCCGCCACTGGTGCGGGGCGACGGCCGCGGCTTTACTTGTGCACGGGAGGGAAATCGACGGTGAACGACACCCTCCGGCAGGTGACGCGGTACTACCCGGTGTTCGCGGACCTCGCCGGCCGCGTCTGCCTGGTGGTCGGCGGCGGCCCGGTGGGCGAGGAGCGCGCCCGGCGCCTGGCGGAGAGCGGCGCGCGCGTGCGCGTGGTGGCGCCCCGGGTGACGCCCGGGCTCGCGGTCCTCGCAGCGCAGGGAGCGGTCAGCGATCTCCGAGAGCGTGAGTACACAGACGACGACCTCGACGGGTGCGCGCTCGTGATCGCGGCCACCGACCGCCGCGAGGTGAACCGGCGGGTGCGCGACGACGCCCGTCGCCGGGGCGTCCCCTGCAACGTCGCCGACGACCCGGCGGCCGGCGACTTCATCGTCCCGGCCGTCGTGCGACGCGGCGATCTGACGCTCGCGGTGAGCACCGGCGGCGCCAGCCCCACCGTCGCCGCCCACGTGCGCGGGCGCCTGGAGGAGAGTTTCGGTCCGGAGTGGGCCGACCTGCTGCGCATGCTGGGCGAGGCGCGCGACGCGCTCAAGCGCCGCCACCCGGACACGGCGGCCCGCAGCGCCCGGGTGCGCCGGGTGCTGGCCTCCGACGTCCCGGGTCTGCTGGCCGAGGGCCGCCTGGACGACGCCGGCCGGCGCATGCGCGAGCTCCTCGACCTGGAGGTCGGCTCGTGCACGTGACCGTGGTCGGCCTCTCCCACAAGACGGCGCCCGTGGAGCAGCGGGAGAAGGCCGCGCTCACCGATCGCGCCGCCCGGGAGCTGCTGCGCGCGCTCACCGCCACCGGGGAGGTCTCGGAGGCCGCCGTCCTGTCGACGTGCAACCGCACCGAGCTCTACGCCGTGTCGGGCGACCCCTCCGCCACGGAGCCCGTGCTGGTGGACGCGCTGCTCGCCCACACCCACATCTCCGCCCCAGAGCTCGCCTGCGCCAGCTACACCCACCGCGATGACCGGGCGGCCGCCCAGCTGTTCCGGGTGACGTCCAGCCTCGACTCCATGGTCGTGGGCGAGAGCGAGATCCAGGGCCAGGTCCGCGGCGCCTGGGAGCGGGCGGTCGAGGAGGGCACGGTCGGGCCCGTGCTCAACCAGCTGTTCCGCCGCGCGCTGGAGACGGGCAAGCGGGTGCGCAACGAGACCCGCATCGCCAGCGGTCCCGCATCCGTGTCGACGGTGGCGGTCGCCGTGGCCAGCCGGGCGTTCGCGGACCTGCGCAGCCGGCGGGTGCTGGTGGTGGGCGCCGGCAAGATGGCCGAGGGCACCATGCTCAACCTCGTGGAGCAGGGCGTGGACGAGGTGGTGGTCATCAACCGCACCGTCTCCACCGCCCGCCAGCTGGCGGCCCGTGTGGGTGGCCGCGGCGCAGGCTTCGACGGGCTGGCCGAGGAGCTCGAGGCGGCCGACATCGTCATCTCGTCCACCAACGCCCCGCACCCGGTGCTCGACCGGTCGCGTCTGGAGACCGTGATGGCCCGGCGCGCCGCCCGCCCGCTGGTGGTCATCGACATCTCCGTCCCGCGCGACGTCGACCCGGCCGTGGCCGGCCTGCCCGGCGTCGTGCTGCACGACATCGACGACCTCGAGCGCGTCGTCGAGGCCAACATGGACGAGCGGAGGCGCGAGGCGCTGCTCGGGGAGCGCATCGTGCGCGGCGCGGTGGAGGGGTTCGCCGAGTGGCGCTCCGGCCTCGCTGCGGCGCCAGCCATCCGCAGCCTGCGCGACCGGGCGGAGGAGATCCGCCTGCACGAGCTGGCGCGCGTGGCGGGTGCCTGGGAGTCGCTCAGCGAGGCCGACCGCGAGCGGCTCGACGCGCTCACCCGCGGGATCGTGAACAAGCTCCTCCACGAGCCCACCGTCCGGGCCCGCGCCGCCGCGCGGGAGTCGGAGGGCCACCGGCACCTCGAGAGCCTGCGCCACCTCTTCGGGCTGGAGCTCACGGGCGAGCCACGGGCCTAGTGGCCGGCCCCATCGTGCTGGCGACGCGCCGTTCGCCCCTGGCCCTCGCGCAGACGCGGGCGGTCGCCGCCGCGCTGGAGGCCCGGGGACACGCGGTGACACTGCGGGAGGTGGTGACCACCGGCGACCGGTGGAGCGCGCGCGACGCCGCCCCGCTCCCCGACCGGGGCATGTTCGTGAAGGAGCTGGAGGAGGCCCTGCTGGCCGGCGGCGCCGACCTGGCGGTGCACTCCGCGAAGGACCTCCCCACGGAGCTGCCTCCGGGGCTCGCCATCGTGGCCGTCCCCGCGCGCGCCGACGCCCGTGACGTCCTGGTGGGAGCGCCCGGCCCGGACGCGCTCGCGCCGGGCGCGCGGGTGGGGACGGGCAGCCCCCGCCGGTCGGCGCAGCTGCGGGCACTGCGGCCCGACCTGGACGTCGTCGGGATCCGCGGTAACGTCGACACCCGCCTGGCGAAGCTCGACCGCGGCGAGGTGGACGCCCTGGTGCTCGCCGCCGCCGGCCTGGCCCGGCTCGGCATCGACCGCCCGGACGCCCTGCCGCTGGCCGTGGAGGTGAGCACGCCGGCGCCGGGACAGGGCCTGCTGGCCATCGAGGGCCGGGCCGGGGACGACGCCGCCGCCGCCGCGGCGGCGGCGGCCCTGGACGACGCCGAGGCCGCGCTCTGCCTGCGCACCGAGCGCGCCGTGCTGGCGGCGCTGGGCGGGGGCTGCCTCTCGCCGGTCGGCGTGCACTGCGTCAGCGGGGGCGGCCGGCTGGCGGCGCTCGCGTTCCGGGCCGACGACGCGCACGGCGCGGGGGCGGCGCGGGTGCGGGTGGAGGGCGACGGATCCGACCCCGCGGGGCTGGCGGCCGAGGTGGCCCGCCGGCTCGCCCGCACGATCGGCGAGGTCGCCCCCGCCGCGTCCCCGCTGGCGTGAGCGGGCGCGTCCCCGGCGGCGTCGGGCGGGTGGCCCTCGTCGGCGCGGGCCCCGGCGACCCCGGGCTGCTGACGGTGCGCGGGCGGGAGCTGCTGGAGGGCGCCGACGCGGTGGTCCTGGACCGGCTGGGCACCGAGGCGCTCGTCGGGCTGTGCCGCCCGGGCGCGCGGCTGGTCGACGCGGGCAAGGCGCCCGGCCGGGCGGCGCTCACACAGGACCAGATCAACGCCACGCTCGTGGACCTCGCCCGCGAGGGGCTCGACGTGGTGCGCCTGAAGGGCGGCGACCCCTTCGTGTTCGGCCGCGGCGGGGAGGAGGTGATCGCGCTGCGGGAGGCCGGGATCCCGGTCGAGGTGGTGCCGGGCATCACCAGCGCCATCGGCGCGCCCGCCTATGCGGGGATCCCGGTGACCCACCGCGCGGTCGCCACCGCCTTCACCGTCGTCACCGGGCACGAGGACCCGGGCAAGGGCGGCGAGCAGACCGACTGGGCGGCCCTCGCGCGGACCCCGGGGACCCTGGTCGTCCTGATGGGCATGGGACGCCTGGCCGGGATCACGCAGGCGCTCGTGGCCGCCGGCCGCTCCGCCGGTCAGCCCGCCGCCGCGGTGCAGTGGGGCACCACCGACCGCCAGCGCGAGGTGGTCGCCACCCTGGGGACCCTCGCGGAGGCCGTCGCCGCCGCGGGGCTCGGCTCGCCGGCCGTGGTCGTGGTGGGCGACGTCGCGGGCCTCCGCGGCCGCGTCGCCTGGCGCGGCATCGGCCCCCTCGCCGGCCGCCGCGTGGTCGTCACCCGCGCCCGGGCGCAGGCGGGCGAGCTGGCGGGACGCCTGCGAGCGCTCGGGGCCGAGGTCGTGGAGCTGCCGACCATCCGGATCGTGCCCTGCCACGGACCCGCCGTGGACGCGATGTGCGACGCGATCGGCCGGTACCGGCTGATCGTGCTCACCAGCGTCAACGGCGTCGACCAGCTGTTCGCGCGGCTGGCCGAGCGCGGACGGGACGCGCGGTCGCTCGCCGCGGACGCCTGCGTGGTGGCCATCGGCCCCGCCACGGCGGAGCGGCTCGCCGCGCACGGCGTGCGGGCGGACGTCGTCCCCGCGCGGTTCGTGGGCGAGGCGGTGCTCGAGGCGCTCGCCGCCCGGCCCGTGGCGGGTGTGCCCACCCTCGTGGCGCGGGCCCGCGAGGCGCGTGAGCTGATCGTCCAGGGGCTGCGGGAGCGCGGCGCCGAGGTGGACGAGGTGGCGCTGTACGAGACGGTCCTGGAGGACCCCTCCCCGGCCGAACGGGACCGGGCGCGCGCCGCGGACTACGTCACGTTCACCGCGTCCTCGACCGTGCGCAACTGGCACCGCGCCATCGGCGCCGAGGGCGCGCCCGCGGCCCGCATCGTCTCGATCGGCCCGGTCACCAGCGGCACCCTGCGCGAGCTGGGCATGCCGGTGCACGCCGAGGCCGGCGAGCACACGATCCCCGGACTCGTGCGGGCGCTGGTCCGCGACGCCGCGCCGGGATAGCCCGTGGGGCCGCCCGTCGTCACGCTGCTGACCGACTACGGGCCCGCCGGGGAGCACGTCGGCGCCCTGCACGCGGTGATCGTCGCCCGCTGTCCGGCGGCGGTGCGCGTCGACCTGGCCCACGACATCCCGCCCGGGGCGGTGCGGTGGGCGGCGCTGCAGCTCGCGCGCCTCGCCCCGCTGCTGCCGGGGGCCGTGCACGTGGCGGTGGTGGACCCCGGCGTGGGCACGGCGCGCCGGGCGCTCGCGGTGGGCCTCGCCGGGGGCGGCGCGCTGGTGGGGCCCGACAACGGGCTGCTGGGCCCGGCCGCCCGCGCCCTCGGGGCGGTCGCCGCCCACGTGCTGCAGCCGCCCCCGGG
>DATMJR010000228.1:0-7396 GCA_035553775.1 Miltoncostaeaceae bacterium
CCCGCACGGCGCGATTGCCGGCGGCGTCACACGTCTCGATCCGCAGTTCGTAGACGCCGGCGGCGAAGGCGCGCATGGGGACGTCGATCTCGGCGTCGGGCGACAGCACTCGTGCGGGGAGGTCGGCCACCGGCACGCCGCCGCCGGGGCCCTCCGGGTCCACCGTGACCACCGCCCGGCAGTCCCCAAGGCCCGCGCCCCCGGCATCGCGGACGGCGACGCGGACGCGGGGGCCCGCGGCAGGGCCGGCGTCGATCTCGAGCGGACCGATCGTCGGCGGGGTGCGGTCGATGCGCACCGTGCGCGGCGTCGAGGGCGCGGACGCGCGCCCCGCGTGGTCCACGGCACGCACCCGGACGGAGTGGACCCCCGGCGCGCGCAGCGACCACCCCGGGCCGCGGTCCGTCCACGGTCCGTCCCCCACCTGGAACTCGTTGCGCTGCCAGCCGCTGCCCGAGTCGTTGCTGGGCGCGGCGCTCACGGAGACGGCCTCGGCGTTGGTCCACGCCTCCGTCGCCACGTGCAGCTCCGGAGTCGCCGGATCGGTGCGGTCGAGGCGGAAGCCGACGGATGCCGAGCGCGTGGTCCACCCCGGCGCCCCCCGCTGCACCATGACGACGTGCGGGCCGTCCGGGAGGCCGCCGACGGGGACCTGCGCCCCCACCTCCCCGTCCCGGTGGTCGCCCAGGTCGACATGCCCGCCGCCCGGAACGTGGGCGGCGGTCGTGCCGCGGTTGAAGGCGTTGTCGCCCTGGCTCCAGGTGACGGCCACGGCGTCGCCGGTGACCCATCCCGGCGCCACCTGCGCGCCCGCAACCCACGGGCCCTCCTGGTCGAGGATCGCCACCCGCTGCAGATCGAGGGTGTACGTCAGCGTGCCCGCGGACATCTCGCGCCGGGCGACCACCTGGATCCCGATGCACCCGGTCGGCGCGATGGCCGCGGCCGCGCCGGCCCAGGCCCCCTCGCCACGCGCGCTTCCCTGCACGACGTCCGCGTCGCGCAGCGCCACCCGCTGTCCGTGGTCGGTGTTCTCCAGCACGGCGAGCCCGTCCCCCTGGGAGGTGTGCCACCGCCCGAGGAGGTACTGGTACCCGACGATTGCCGTGCCGCGGTACGGGGTGCAGTAGGTGAGCTGTCCCCAGTGACCGGCGCGGGCGCCGGCCCCCGGGTAGCCCCGGACCGCGGCGAAGAAGGGGCCGCCGTCGGGGACGATGCTGCCGCCGTGCATGCTGCCGCCGGTGAAGCGCGTGGGCACCTCCACGACGGGCTGGTCGGCGTGCGCCGCGGGCGCGGCGGCGAGCAGGGTGAGCGCGACGAGGGCGGCACGGCGTCCTGCGCGGGCGAGCGGTCGGGGTGCGGTCATCGAGGGGGTCCTGTGGGATCGGGGGACGACGGGAACGGATGCGGGACGGACCGATTCGGGCTCACGGGCCGCCGGGGCCGATCGTGATCCCGCGCGGGCCGGCCACCCGGGGGGCCGGAAGCGGCGGTGCCGACCGCGCGGGCACGGGCGCCGGGGGACGGACGGCCGGTCTCCGGGCGGCGGTGGCGCTCGGGGCCGCGGTGGCGCTCGCGGCCGCGGTGGGGACGCGGCTCCGCGGCGCGGGTGCGGGGGATGCGGCCGCCGTGCGCGCCACCCGTGCGAGGGCGCCGCTCGCGATGCGGGGGGTCCGCGGGCGCGGGACGGAGGTGGGCGGCACCCGACGGCGCACCACGGGCGGCACCGCGGCCGGGGGCGCCGCCGCCGCGACGATCCGCCCCGGCGGCGGCGGTTCGGGGAGCGGGGTGAGCGCGGCCGCGATCGGCGGCGCCTCCTGCCGGCCGCGATCGACCACCCCCGCGACCATCGGCAGCCCCGCGGTGCCGGCGACCACGGCCGCCGCGGCTGCGCCACCGGCCTTCGCCGCTGCGGAGCCGGGCATCTCGAGCGCCATCTGGACCGCGTTGCCCATCCGGACCGTGGCGCCGGCCGAGAGGCGCTCGATCCAGGAGAGCAGGGGTGCCGGGTCGGGAGGGGCGGTGTCGACGGCGGCTCCGAGCAGGGCGACGGGCGCCAGCATCCCGAGCCACTCGTCGCGGCGGTGGTGCTCCCGCAGCAGGGAGCGGCAGACGGCGCAGTTGCGCGTGTGGCGCGAGACGCGACTCCGGTCCCGGCGGTCGGCGGCGCCCTCCGCGACACGACGCAGGACCGGCCGGATGCGTGCGCATGCCTCGCCCGAGAGGAGCTGCTCCTCCCATCGCGTCAGGGCCGCCCGGCCCTCGAGGATCGAGCGCTCCACCTTGCGCGGGCTGAAGCCGGTGATGTCGACGATCGTCCGGTAGCTGGCGCCGCCCGCCTGCAGGATCACGCAGACGCGCTGCGACTCGGTGAGCCCGGCGAGGGCGTCGCGCAGCGACCGGCAGCGCTGCCGCCACTCGGCCTGGACCGGGACGTCGCCGAGCCCGTCCGGCCGGCGGGCGGCGGCGTCCGCCGCGTCCTCGACGGCGAGCGGGCCCTCGCGCCGCCGGCGTTCGGCCAGGGACAGCGCCTCGTTGCGCAGGACGACGCGCAGCCATGCCATGAAGCGCTCGTGGTCGGTGACGGGCGCGCGGGTGAGCGCGATCTCCATCGCGCGCTGGTACGCGTCCTCGGCGTCGTCGATGCTGCCGGCGAACCGGGCCGCGTACCGCAGGAGTCCAGGCGCGGACGCGAGGGCACGGCAGACGGCCGCGCGACGGTCGTCGGGTGTGGGAGTGGTCTCGTCGGTCATCCGTCCGGACGTCGCTTTTCGCCAGAAACGTGAACCTCGGCACCCATGGTGGGCGAACCGGGGTATGGAGAAGAGGGACGACCGGAGGGTTTTCACCCCCTCCCCTGAGGGGTCGGCGGGTCGCCGTGCGCCCAGTCGGCCGCAATTTGCGGACGTTTGCGGCGCAGCGATAGGGTCGCGGGGTGCCCCCGCTCGTGTTCGAGCAGTCGTTCCGCGTCGTCATGTCCGAGGTGGACGTCGCGCAGATCCACTTCACCGCGCTCTTCCGCTGGATGGACCGGGGACTCACCGAGTGGCTGGCGCTCGCGGGTCACCCCTTCACGCGGCTGCTCGAGGAGGGCCCCGGCATCCCCCTCGTGGACGTGCGCGCGACCTTCCGGGAGAGGATCCTGCTCGACGACATCCTCGTGCTGCGCACCTGGGCCGCCGCCCCCGGCCGCACGTCGTTCCGCACGCGGCACCGCTTCGTGCGGGGCGGCTCCGTCGCGGCGGAGGGTGAGGCGGTCCACGTGTGCGTCCACCGCGCGACGCGGGAGACCGTGCCCGTGCCGGACTGGCTCCGCGGCCTCGCCGCCGACGACGGCTGGACGCCGCCGCAAGGCACCGAGCCGTGACGCGGGCGGCACGAATCGGTGTGGCGTCGTCACCGGTCCGCGAGCGAGCCTTCCACCCACACCGACGTGGAGGAGCCCGATGGAGCCCCGGAAGCATGCATGGATCGTCCCCGGACGTCTGGCCGTGGCGGAGCGGCCCGGCGGCGGAGGCCGGGCGCACCGTCGCGAGCGCCGGCGGGCCGAGCAGGCCTGGTGGCGCGATCAGGGCGTCGACCTGATCGTCTCGTGCATGCCCACGCGCCACGCCCTGGTCGACTACGTCGTCGACGGCTTCGCCGTCCGCTGGCACCCGCTCACCGACCCCGAGTCGGCACCCGCGCGGCTGCGGGCGATGGCGGCCGAGGCGGCGATGCTGGTGGAGACCGGGGACCACGTCGTACTGGTGCACGGGGACGCCGCCACCGAGTGGCTGGCGGCGGTGAGCGCGTCGCTGCGCCTGCAGCTGGGGCTGGCGGCTGGTCCCCGGGAGGCCCTGGCGGCCGCGGCCGCCGACGGGCTGCCTGTAGGATCGCTTGCGTCCCGGCTGCTCACCGGCGACGAGCCGGCCGTCACGGCGGTCGCCGCTTGACGCCCGGCCCGGGACACGTCCGCGCGCATGTCGCGCCTCCGCACGCGCACCCACCCGATGCGCCTGCCCCTCGTCCCCATCCGACGGGTCCCCGGTGACGACCGAGCCGACCACAGACGCCCACCGATCCGCCCGCAGCCCCCTGCGGCGCGACGTGCGGTTCCTGCCGCTCCTCGCCGGACCGGCCGGGACCGCCCGCGTCCGCCGCGCCGCCTCGGTGGCCGTGCTCCTGGCCATCGACGTCACGGCGCTGTTCCTGGCGATCTACGCGGCGCTCGCCCTGAAGCTCGTCCTGCAGGACCAGCCCGTCGACTCCGGGGCGATCTGGGCGGTGGAGCAGAAGGCCCTGCCCATCGCGGCGGTCGCGATGGTCGTGATCTTCGCCAAGAACCGGCTGTACGCCGCGCGCGAGCAGCGCCCCGGGGCGGCTGCGGTGCTGTCGTCGGTCACGGTGGGCACGCTGATCGTGCTCGTCCTGGTGCTCGTCGCCGGGTGGCGCTTCGACACCTACTACATCTTCTACTCGTCCTGGTTCCTGGTGAGCGTGCTGGTCGTCGCGCTCCGCGCGAGCTACGAGAGCCTGACCACCCTCGCCCTCGATGCGGTCCGGTTCCAACGGCGGGCTCTGCTGGTGGGCCCGCCCGCGGCCACCGAGCCCGTCGCCGAGACCCTGGTGCACACGTCCAACCGGAGGGGGGTGCCCTACCGCGTGGTGGGCCGCCTGCCCCTCGCGCCCGCGGCCGACGAGGGGCGGGCGGTCGACCCGGCGCTCGACGCGGCGATCGACCCGGCGGCGATCGACGAGGTCATCCTCACGGGCATCTCCGGTGTGGAGGACCGCTCGGTGCTCGACCTGCTCGACACCTGCCGCCGCCGCGGCGTGCCGGTGCGCCTCGCGCCCACCACCGTCGAGCTGCTGTCGCACACCATCCAGGCGGTGCCGGCGCCGGGCCTGCCCCTCTTCGCGGTCCACCCGCCGACGCTCTCGTCGGTGCAGTTCCTCGGCAAGCGGGCGTTCGATCTGGTCGTCGGGACCCTGCTCCTGGTCGTCGTGGCGCCGCTGCTGCTGGCCGCCGCGCTCGCGATCCGACTCGAGGACCGGGGGCCGGTGCTCCATCGCGGGCGCCGCGTCGGGGTCGACGAGACCGGCTTCACCTGCCTGAAGCTGCGGACGATGCACATCGACGCGGAGCACCGCCAGGCGGAGCTCGAGCATCTCAACGAGGCCGACGGGGCGCTGTTCAAGCTGCGCGACGACCCGCGCGTGACCCGCGTCGGGCGGGTGCTGCGCCGCTTCTCGATCGACGAGCTGCCCCAGCTGGTCAACGTGCTCCGCGGAGAGATGTCGCTGGTCGGGCCCCGGCCGCTGCCGGTGCGCGATTACGAGATGCTCGACGAGGTCCAGAAGAAGCGGTACCTCGTGCTGCCCGGGATGACGGGCCTGTGGCAGGTGAGCGGGCGGTCGGATCTCTCCTTCGACGAGCTGATCCGGCTCGACTTCTATTACATCGAGACATGGTCGATCTGGCTCGATCTGGTGATCCTGGTGCGTACGCTGCCGGTCGTGGTGTCACGGCGGGGCGCCTTCTGAGCACGGAGGCGGGAGCGGGCGACACGGGCGCCCCACCGCCCGGCGACGCCCTCGCCGCGCTGCGCCGGGCGGCCGGAGACCCTCCGCTGCCGCCACTGCGCCTCGCCGCGTCCGCGCCGTCGGCTCGTCCGGGTCCCGCGGGGCGCATGGTGACCGCCGCGCGTGGCGCCGTCCTGCGCCTGCTGGCACCCCCGCTGGGAGAGCTGCTCGCGCAGCTGGAGCGCGACCGCCATCGTGAGCGGGCGGAGATCGCGGCGCTCCGGGAGCGGGTGGAGCGGCTGGAGGGCCAGGCCGCGACCGGGGACCGGCGGGGCGGCGGGGAGGGGCCGGCCGCCGGCTGAGGTGCGGATCGCCTTCTGCGTGCAGCGGTACGGCGCCGAGGTGGCCGGGGGGGCGGAGGCGCTGTGCCGCCGCACGGCGCAGGCGCTCGCCCGGTCGGGCGACGAGGTGGTGGTCTACACGACGACGGCCCGCGACTACCTGCGCTGGGAGCCGCACTACCCGCCCGGGGCCCGGCGGGACGGGGCGGTCCAGGTGCGGAGGTTCGATGTCCGTCCGGCCGACCCGGAGACGGCGTCGGCCCTGGTGCGGCGGCTCAACCTCGCCCCGGGGGATCCGGAGGCGGAGCGCGCGTGGGCGCTGGCCCAGGGTCCCGTCAGCCCCGGGCTGATCGCGGCGCTGCACCGTGAGGGCCGCCGCCACGAGGTGGTCGTGTTCTGGACCTACCTCTACGCCCACGCCCAGCTCGGGCTGCCGCCGCTGGCCGAGCGCGCGGTGCTGGTGCCCCTGGCTCACGACGAGCCCATGCTCCGCTTCACGCTCAGCCGCGGGCTCACCCGCGCCGCCGCGGGCCTCGCCTTCATGACGCCCGAGGAGGCCCTGCTGGTGGACGACATGCACGGGGTGGGGCGCCGCCCCGCCGCGGTCGTGGGCACGGGCCTGGACCCCGTGCCGCCGGCGCGCGCGGGGGCGGGAGCGCCCCCGCCGCGCACCGGCGCCATCGACCCCGGGTACGCGCTCTACCTGGGCAGGCTGGACCCGGCCAAGGGCGTCGCCGAGCTGCTGCGTTTCCACGCCGCGTACCGCCGCGACGGCGGTCGGCTGGGTCTGGTCCTCGCCGGACGGCCGACCGTGCCGCTGCAGCTGCCGCCCTGGGCGCGGGCGACCGGCTGGGTGGACGACGACGCGCGGGCGCGCCTGCTCGAGGACGCCGCCGCCGTGGTGCTCCCGTCGCGGTACGAGAGCCTCTCGCTGGTCGCGCTGGAGGCCTGGCAGCGGGCGCGGCCCACGCTGGCCAACGGCCTGAGCGAGGTGCTCGCCGGGCAGACGGCGCGCTCGGGGGGCGGCCTCGTCTACCGCGACGCCGGCGAGTACGCCCGCGAGCTGCGGCGGCTGGAGCGGTACCCCGCGCTCGGGGACCGGATGGGCGAGGAGGGGCGTCGGTTCACGCGGGCGCTCACGTGGCCGGCGGCGGTGCGGAGGTGGCGGGCGCTGCTGGCGCAGGTGCGCCGCCCGGTGGAGGCGGGGCGGTAGCCGTCCCGGTCGCGACCCGGCCGTCCCGCCGCGCCGGTCGCGGCGCGCGGGTGGTCCCGAGACGCGGCGCGACCGCGACGCAGGCGCGCCGGGGCGGCGGCACCTCGCTCACGACCGCGCGGCGGGAACGGAAGGACGCGTCGGGCGCCGTGCCGGCCACGTCGGTGCGGAAGGCGAGGACGCGGGGGCAGCGCGGACCGCAGACGCACGGCGGGACGGAGCCGTCCGCGGCGCCGGGTCGCGGGGGAGGTGACCTCGAGGGTCCAGGCTCCGCACGGCGGGCGTGCGGCGGGCAGGAGGGGCCCCCACGGATGCGTCCGGGCTCGGGGGGCAGGAG
>DATMJR010000229.1:0-9926 GCA_035553775.1 Miltoncostaeaceae bacterium
CCCTCCGCCCCGCGCCGCGGGCGCGGCGCGGGGCGGAGGGCGGGGGCCGTCATCCCTTGAGGGACGACAGGCCGTCCACGTCGAGGGCGAGCCGCTGGCGGAAGACGGCCACCACCAGCCCGAGGCCGATCACGACCTCCGCGGCGGCGACCACCATCACGACCAGCGCGAACACGTGGCCGTCGACCACGCTCCAGTACCGGCTGAAGCCGACCAGGGCGACGTTCGCGGAGTTCAGCAGCAGCTCCACCGCCAGCAGCAGCAGCAGCGGGTTGCGGCGGGTGGTCACGCCGATCAGCCCGAGGGCGAACATGCCCCCGGAGACGAGCAGGAAGTAGGTGAGCGAGATCCCTTCCACGGCGGTCTACCGGCCTCCCTCGCCGAGCACGGCGCGCTTCGCGAGCAGGACGGCGCCGACGGCGGCCACCAGGAGCACCAGGGACGTGGCCTCGAACGGCAGCACGAACTCGTCGACGAAAGCGCGCCCGATCTCCTGCGGTCCCCCGACGTCCTCGGGGGGAGGCAGCGGGCTGCGCGCGCCGCGCAGCTCCGTGTTGGCGATCGCGACGAAGCCCTGGATCCCCAGGACGATCACGGCCAGCCACACGAACACCTGCTGGGCGGCCAGGGGATCCGGTCCCATCGCGACCGGGCGGTCGCCGAGGTACGCGATGACGAACAGGAACAGCACCACGATCGCGCCGGCGTAGACGATCACCTGGATCGCGGCCACGAAGGGTGCCGCCGCCAGCACGAACAGCACGGCGGTGGACAGCAGGGTCCCGATGAGGGCCACCGCCGCGCGGAAGGGGTTGCGGAGCGTGATCACACCGACGCCGAAGCCCAGGGCCCCGGCGGCGGCGATCGCGAAGGCGATGCGCTCACCCACGCCGGCAGCCTACCCGTCCGGCGCGCGTGAGCGGCCGGCGCGCGCGCCGGCTCCCGCTCGTGCCGCGCGTCATCAGACCCGCTGCCCCTCGGCGCGCAGCGGCACCGGCTTCGGGTGCTCGGCGAGCAGCATGTCCTTGGTGTAGATCAGCTG
This sequence comes from Miltoncostaeaceae bacterium, assembly GCA_035553775.1. Classification (GTDB taxonomy): domain Bacteria; phylum Actinomycetota; class Thermoleophilia; order Miltoncostaeales; family Miltoncostaeaceae; genus DATMJR01. Next base: position 1,043 of record DATMJR010000229.1, read on the forward strand.
GGCCCGCTCGCGCTCCGACAGCTCGTACGCGTGCTCCAGCGTGATCGCGTCGAACGGGCACGCGACCTCGCAGTAGCCGCAGAAGATGCAGCGGGCCATGTTGATCTCGTAGATGCGCGCGAAGCGCTCCCCGGCGGAGACGCGCAGCTCGGGGGTGTTCTCCTCGGCGACCACGCGGATGCAGTCCGCCGGGCAGGCGGCGACGCACAGCGAGCACCCGACGCACTTCTCCAGGCCGTTCTCGTAGCGCCAGAGCCGGTGGCGGCCCCGGAAGCGGGGGAACACGGGTGTCTTCCGCTCGGGGTAGCCGATCGTGATCGGCTTCTTGAGCATCGTCCGGAACGTGATCCCGAAGCCCTTCAGCTGTTCGGCGACGGCGCTCATGGGGTGGGGACCCCTCCTCGTGTCACGTGCGTCATCAGTTCTGGAAGAAGAGGCCGACGATGATCGCGGTGACGATCAGGTTGACCGTGGCGAGCGGCAGCAGGACCTTCCAGCCGAACTTCATCAGCTGGTCGTACCGCAGGCGCGGCAGCGTGGCCCGCAGCCAGATGAACAGGAACAGCAGGCCGGCGATCTTCAGGATCAGCCACAGCCAGCCCGGCAGGAACGGCCCGGCGAAGCCGCCCAGGAAGAGGGTCGCCCCGAGCGCCGAGATCACGATCATGTTGATGTACTCCGCCAGGAAGAACATCGCGAACTTCAGGCCGGCGTACTCGGTGTGGTAGCCCGCCACCAGCTCGCTCTCGGCCTCCGGCAGGTCGAAGGGCGCGCGGTTCGTCTCGGCGACGGCCGCGATCAGGAAGATCAGGAAGCCGACGGGCTGCACCACCACGTACCAGACCGAGTCGATCTGGGCGTTGACGATGTCGACCAGCGACAGGCTCTGGGCCATCATGATCACGCCGACCACCGACAGGCCCATGGCGACCTCGTACGACACGAGCTGCGCCGCGGTCCGGGCCGAGCCGAGCAGGCTGTACTTGTTGCCGCTGGCCCACCCGCCGAGGATCAGGCCGTAGAACCCGATCCCGGAGAGCGCGAACAGCACCAGCACCCCGACGTTGAGGTCGGTGCCGTACATGTTGAACTCGCGGCCGAACAGCTCGGCGGTGTCGCCGAACGGGATCAGCGCGATCGCCGCGACGGCGGCGAACACCGAGATGATCGGCGCCAGCTGGAACAGGATCCGGTTGGCGCCGGCGGGAACGAAGTCCTCCTTGAAGATCAGCTTCACCACGTCCGCGAGCGGCTGCATGTAGCCCAGCACGCCGGTCCGGTTGGGGCCGTAGCGCGCCTGGAAGCGGCCGATCAGCTTGCGCTCCCAGAGGAGCGTGTAGGCGAAGCCGGTGATCACGACGAAGACGAGCAGCGCCGCCTTCACCAGCACCAGCCAGAACGGCTCGTCGATCATGCGGCCACCCCGGCCGCGACGCGGTCGAGCACCACCCGCACGGCGCCGCGGTCGGGCGGCAGGACGGCCTCGACGGGGTACCCGGCGGCGCCGAGCGGGGCGAAGGCGACCTCCTCGGGCCAGCCCTCCTCCACCTGCACCGGCAGCGTCGCCGAACCGTGCGGGCTCGTGAGCCGCACGCCGTCGCCGCTGGCCAGCCCGAGCCGGGCCGCCGTGGCGGCGCCGAGCTGCAGCGTGCCCACCCAGCGGGTTGCGGCGAGCGCCGCGGAGCGCGCGGCGACCGGCCCGCCGTGGACGTGCCGGGTCACCACGAGGGGCAGGCCCTCGCCCGCCGCCGCCCGCGGGGCGCCCTCACCGGGCACCGGCCCGGCGGCCGGCGGAAGCGGCACGCCGCCCGCGTCCATGTCGTCGTAGGTGATCCCGCCGAGGCCCGGGTGCCGCTCCGAGGCGTGCCGGAAGGCGCTCGCGGCCGTGCGGTACGCCGGCGGCCGTCCCAGACGGTGGGCCAGCGCCACCAGCAGCTCCCAGCCGGCCGCGGCCTCACCCGGGCCGCGCCCGCCGGTGCGCACGCGCTGGGCGCGCCCGTTCATGGAGACCAGGGTGCCCTCGGCCTCCCAGTGGGTGAGCGCCGGCAGCACCACGTCGGCGCCGGCCGTGAGGCGGCCCGCATGGGTCGCGACGGCGACCACCGGGATGTCGGCCTCGGCCAGCGCGGCGTCCCAGACGCCGCCGCCCGGGCCCTCGAGCGGGTCCGCGTGCACCGTCAGCAGGGCGCCGAGCTCGCCGGCGACGAGGGCCTCCAGGACGCCCGCGGCGGGGATGCCCAGCGCGCGCAGCCCCGCGCCGTTGACGTCCTGGCCCAGCTCCAGCTGCAGGGCCCCGGGGTTGCCCCCGACCGCCGCCGCCAGCGCCTCGGCCGCCTCGGGCTCGACCGCCAGGTCGGCCTCGTCCCACAGCACCACCGGGCGCGCCGCCTCGGCGATGCGGGAGGTGACGGCGGCGAGCGCCTCGGCGAGGGCGCCGGGCACCGTGCGCACGGACTCGTCGAGCGCCTCCAGCGCGTGGGGGCGGGTCCCGACCGTCACCACGGCCGCGCCGAACCGGCGCGCCTTGCGGATGCGCAGCTCGGCGACCGGCTGCTGGGCCCCCGGGTCCCCGCCGACCACCACCACCAGGTCGGCGAGGTCGAGGTCGGAGAGCTGGGCGCCGGGGAGCGCCCGCAGGCCGGCCAGGGCCGCACCGGGGATGCCCAGACGCGCCACGCGCGCGCCCTGCAGCGCACCGGCGTCCGCGAGGTCCAGGGCGATCGCGCCCTCCTCGACGCTCGCCGACGGACCGAGCAGGATGCCGACGGGGCGCCCCTCCGTGCGCAGGACGAGGGCGGCGGCCAGCACGGCGTCCTCGATGTCCGTGGTGCGCTCACCGGTGGCGTCGCGCACCACCGGGGCCACCAGCCGGTCGGGGGCGTCGACGCTGTCGTAGCCCCACCGGCCCGTGTCGCAGAGCCACCCCTCCTCGTGCGCGTAGTTGGGGTTCGCGCGCCCGGTGACGCGCATCACGCGCCCCTCGCGCAGGCTCATCTCCGTGTTGCAGCCCACCGGGCAGACGCCGCAGACCGTCGGGGTGTCGGCGATGTCCCAGGGGCGGGCGACGAAGCGGTACGGGATCGAGGTGAGGGCGCCGACCGGGCACAGGTCGATGACGTTCCCCGTGAAGCGGCCCTCGTAGGGGTCGCCGGTGAACGTGGTGATCTCCTGCGCGGCCCCGCGCTCCTGCATGGTGAGCTGGCCGTCCTGGGCGACGTCCTGGCTGAAGCGGACGCACCGGAAGCAGTGGATGCACCGCTCGCGATCGAGCGCGATGCGGGTGGACAGCTCCAGCGGCTTCGGGAAGTGACGCTTGCGCTCGATGAACCGCGTGCGGCCGGGGCCGAAGCGGTAGGTGCGGTCCTGCAGGGGGCACTCGCCCCCCTTGTCGCACACCGGGCAGTCCAGCGGGTGGTTGGCCAGCAGCAGCTCCAGCACCCCGTCCTGGGCGTCCTTGGCCGCGACGGAGTCCGTGCGCACGACCATGTCCTGCTGCACCGGGGTGGAGCACGCGGTCTGCAGGCCGCGCATGCCCTCCACCTCGACCAGGCACATGCGGCAGGCGCCGATGGGCGGGCCCAGGCGGGGCTCGTAGCAGAACACCGGGACCTCGACCCCGTGCGCGAAGCAGGCGTCGACGAGCATCGTGCCGGGCGGCGCCGACACGGGGCGCCCGTTGAGCTCGAACGTGACCTGGTTGTCGACGGTCAGGTCGACGGGGGCGTAGTCACCCATGAATCACCTCACGACGCGGCGGTCGCCGGCAGCATCGGGTCGGGACGCGGCGCGCCCTGCTCGGCGGCGCGGACGAAGTCGTCCCGGAACATGTGGAGGGCGCTCTTGATGGGCGCCACGGCGCCGTCGGCGAGGGCGCACAGCACCTTGCCGGAGATGCGGCCGAACAGGGACTCGAGCAGTTCGATGTCCTCGATCCGCCCCTCGCCGTCGACGATCCGCTGGAGGATCTTCTCCATCCAGGTGGTGCCCTCGCGGCAGGGGGAGCACTTCCCGCAGCTCTCATGGCGGTAGAAGGTGGCCAGGCGCAGCGTGGAGCGCACGATGCAGCCGGAGTCGTCCATGACGATGCAGCCGCCGGAGCCCAGGAAGGTGCCCACGGCGTTGAGCGACTCGTAGTCGAGGGGCGTGTCCAGGTGCTGCTCGCCGAGCACGGGGACGCTGGAGCCGCCCACCCAGACGGCCTTGACCCGCCGGCCCTCGCGCACCCCGCCGGCCAGCTCGATGAGCTCGCGCAGCGTGGTCTCGCCCAGGATCACCTCGTAGTTGCCCGGCCGCTGCACGTGGCCGGACACGCTGAAGATCTTGGTGCCGGGGCTCTTCTCCGGCCCGAGGGCGGCGTACCAGTCCGCGCCGCGCTCCACGATGGGCGGCAGTGCCGACAGGGTCTCGACGTTGTTGATCAGCGTCGGGGAGCTGTAGAGGCCGGCGACGGCCGGGAACGGGGGCTTCAGCCGCGGCTGGCCGCGCTTGCCCTCGAGGCTCTCCAGCAGGCCGGTCTCCTCGCCGCAGATGTAGGCGCCCGCGCCCCGGTAGAGCGTGACGTCGAAGTCGACCTGCGAGCGCAGGATCCCGCGGCCGATGTAGCCGGCGGCGCGCGCCTGGCGGATCGCCTCGTCGAGGATGCGCGCCTGGTGCTCGTACTCGCCGCGGATGTAGATGTACCCGCGCTCCGCCCCGATCGCGTAGCCGGCGAGGGTGATCCCCTCGATCAGCTGGAACGGGTTCATCTCCATGATCTCGCGGTCCTTGAAGGTCCCCGGCTCGCTCTCGTCCGCGTTGCAGACGACGTACTTGGCCAGCCGGCTGTCCTTGGGCAGGAAGCTGGCCTTGCGGCCCATGGGGAACCCCGCGCCGCCGCGGCCGCGCAGCCCCGAGCGGTGGAAGACGTAGAGCAGGTCGTCCGGCTCCATGTCGGCCACGGCCGACGAGAGCGCACGGAATCCGCCGGCCTCGCGGTACGCGTCGAGGTCGGTCAGGAGGTGCCCCGCCTCGCGGTGGCGGTAGACGCTGTTCAGGACCGGCATGTGAGGGGGCTCTCCACCGTCGTCATCGCCAGTAATGCTCGGGTGCGGGCGCCTCGCGCAGCTCGTCCACGAGCCGCGCGGCGTCCTCGGGGGTGAGCGGCCCCGAGGTCTCCTCGGCGTCCACCTGCACGCACGGGGCACGGTCGCAGTAGCCCAGGCACTGGGCCTCCTGGATCGTCACGCGGCCGTCCTCGGACGTCCCCCCGTGGTGGGGGTCCAGCCCCTCGCGGTCGCACAGGTGCTCCCACACCTCGTCCGCCCCGCGCAGCATGCAGCTGAGCGTCACGCAGACGCTCACCACCCGGGTGCCGACCGGGCGCAGGTAGAGGCGGTCGTAGAAGGAGGCGACGCTCTCCACGTACGCCCGGGAGAAGCCGGTGGCGCCGGCCACGGCGTCCAGGTCCTCGCGTGTGAGGTGGCCCTTCTCGGTCTGGGCGTACTTGAGCGCGGGCAGGATCAGCGACCGCGCCTCGGCGTACTCCCCGCGGATGGGCTCCAGGTAGGCGCGCAGCTGCTCGGCGTTCACCGGTCCACCCCGCCCATCACGTCGTCCTGCGGTCCGTGGCCCATCAGCGATCCACCCCGCCCATCACGTTGTCCAGGGAGCCGATCATGACGATGAGGTCCGCCAGGTAGGCGTTCTTCGCCATCGGGCGCAGGGCCTGGAGGTTGACGAAGCTGGGGTCGCGCATGTGCACGCGCACCGGCTTGGGCCCGCCGTCGGCCACCACGTAGCACCCGATCTCGCCGCGCGGGCTCTCCACCGCGGAGTAGGCCTCGCCGGGCGGCACCCGGAACCCCTCGGTCACCAGCTTGAAGTGGTGGATGAGGGCCTCCATGGAGGTCGCGAGCTCCTCGCGCGGCGGCAGCACCACCTTGCGGTCGTCCGCGATGTGGGGCCCCTCGGGCATGCCGTCGAGGCACTGCTCGACGATCCGCACCGACTCGCGCATCTCGCGCAGGCGCACCGAGTAGCGATCGTAGGCGTCCCCCCGGGTGCCCAGCGGGACGTTGAAGTCGAAGTGCTCGTAGCCGGAGTACGGGGCGGCCTTGCGCAGGTCCAGGTCGACGCCGGCGGCGCGGAGCGCCGGGCCGGTGACGCCGAGGTCGATCAGGTCGTCCGCGGGCAGCACGCCCACGCCGCGGGTGCGCTCGATCCAGATGGGGTTGGCCGACAGCAGGCCCTCGTACTCGTCGATGCGCCCCGGCATCTCCTGCACGAACCGGCGCACCATGGCCTCGAAGCCCTCGGGCATGTCGTCGGAGCAGCCGCCCACCTGGAAGTAGCGGTGGTTCATGCGCTCGCCGGAGATCATCTCGAACAGGTCGAGGGCGCGGTCGCGCTCGCGGTAGGTGTAGAAGAAGACCGTGATCGCGCCCAGCTCGAGCCCGCTGGTGCCGAGCCACACCAGGTGGCTGGTGATGCGGTTGAGCTCGGAGAGCATCACGCGCAGCCAGTGGGCCCGCGACGGCGCCTCCAGCCCGAGCAGCTTCTCGACGCTCATGTTGTAGGCGTGGAGGTTGAAGAACGGCGAGAGGTAGTCCATCCGCGGCACGAGCGTGATGGTCTGCCAGAAGGTCTTGTTCTCGCACTGCTTCTCGATGCCCGTGTGCAGGTAGCCGATCACGGGGTGGATGTCGCGGACGACCTCGCCGTCCAGCTCGGTGATGAGGCGGAGCACGCCATGTGTGGAGGGGTGCTGCGGGCCGAGGTTGATGATCATCGGCTCGCGCGCGCCCGGCACGCCCTCGGCGTTGCGCTCCTCCATCTCACGCGTGCGCCTCAGGGCCTCGACGGCCGTGCCCGCCTCGACCTGCGCGACGACGCGCTCGGTCTCGGCGAGCTCACGCCCCTCGCGGCGGGCCGCCTCCAGTACCTCGCGGGCCTCGCCCACGGGCGTGAGCCCCGCTCCCAATTCGGTCCCCATCAGGTCTCCGCTCTAGACGGCGTCGCTGAACTGGACGTCCTCGCCCCCGATCGGGTAGTCGCGCCGCAGGGGGTGCCCCTCCCAGTCGAAGGGCATGAGGATCCGCGACAGATCGGGGTGCCCGCTGAAGCGGACCCCGAACATGTCCCACACCTCGCGCTCGTGCCAGTCGGCGGTGCGCCAGACGGGCGTCACGGACGCGACCTCGGGGGCCTCGGCGTCCGCCCAGACGCGCAGGCGCAGGCGGTCGCCCGTCTCCAGGGAGAACAGCTGGTACGCCAGGCGGAACCGGTTGCCGCGGCCGTCGCCGCCGATGACGTCCACGCAGGTCAGGTCCGACAGCAGCCGGAACGCGCACGGCTCGCCCTTGAGGAAGCGGGCGACCTCGACGATCCGGTCGCGGTCGACCTCGATCGTCAGCTCGCCTCCCGCGCCCTCCCACTCGTCCACGACGGCGCCGGGACAGGCGGCGTCCAGCAGGTTGCGGTACTCGCTCACCGCGCTCCCGTGGGGGCCATGTCGCCCGGCAGGCCGGCGGGCACGACACCGGCCGGCGCCGGACGCCGCCCCGGTCCCAGCGCGCGCAGCGCCTCGGCGCGCTCGGGCGCCTGCTCCGGCAGGGGCATGTCGTCCTCGCGCATCAGGTCGGTGCTGGTGGGCAGGCCCTTGGACCCGATCACACGCTGCAGCACCAGGATCCCCTCGATGAGGCTCTCCGGACGCGGCGGGCAGCCGGGGACGTACACGTCCACGGGCACGATCTTGTCCACGCCCTGCAGGATCGCGTAGTTGTTGAAGACGCCTCCCGTGGACGCGCACGCGCCCATGGAGATGACCCACTTGGGCTCCATCATCTGGTCGTAGATGCGGCGGAGCACCGGCGCCATCTTCATCGAGACGCGGCCGGACACGATCAGCAGGTCGGCCTGGCGGGGTGAGGCACGGAACACCTCGGCGCCGAAGCGCGCCAGGTCGTAGCGCGGCGTTGCCGTGTGCATCATCTCGATCGCGCAGCACGCCAGCCCGAAGGTGGCCGGCCAGATCGACGACGAGCGCGCCCACGCGAGCGCCCGGTCCACCGTGGTGAGCAGCAGGCGCTTGGCGAACGCCTCCTCCTCCTGGCTCTCGACCAGGTCGCGCAGGTCGCGGTCGATGGTGTCGTCCGTGCGGGGCGCGCGCTCCAGCGGCGCGCCGGGCGGGGGGATCAGCGCCATTCCAGCGCCCCCTTCCTCCAGATGTAGACGAGTGCCTCGATGACGGTGAACACGAAGACCAGCAGCACGATCAGGGCGGCGCCGCCGCCGTCGCGCAGGTTCACGGCCACCGGGTAGATGAACGCGAGCTCGATGTCGAAGATGATGAAGAGCATCGCGGTCAGGTAGAAGTCGATGGAGAAGCGCTGGCGGACGGGCGTCGTCGCCAGGATCCCGCTCTCGTAGGGCAGCGCCTTGACCGGGTTCGGCTTGGGCCGCCCCACCTTGCTGAGGCCGAGGATGGCGCCGCCCACGGCGAGACCGGCCGCCATGAACACGAGGATCGGCAGGTAGTCGGAGAAGTCCACGCGACGCCTTCGGCAGCAGGGGCACGGTCCACGAGTGACGGGGACCGCCGAGGACGCTAGCAACGCCCCGGAGGCCCTGCATCTTCGTTGCAGACGTGGCATGACTTCGTGACGAACGCCGCGAAGTTGCGTGCGATGACACGTCACACGGCCCCCGCCGAAGGGACGTCCCGCCCTGACGCGGCCCCGCGGACCGTGCTCGCGGTCGGGGTCCGCGCGCCGCCGCTCTACGATCCCGCCATGGACCGCATCGAGTACTTCGCCCGGCTCGTCGCCGAGGACCCCGGCGTGGCGCGCGGACCCCGACCGCGAGCACGGTCCGCGGGGCCGCGTCAGGGCGGGACGTCCCTTCG
>DATMJR010000230.1:0-2348 GCA_035553775.1 Miltoncostaeaceae bacterium
GAGGACCCGCGCGCGGCACCACCGTCCGCGGCGGGGGGCCGGCCATATACTTGCCCGGCCATGGCCGACGCGCCCTCGCCCGCGCAGGTCGTCGCGGCACTCCAGCGGTTCGGACGCGAACGCGAGCGCCTGCGTGCCGCCCTCGCGCGGACCCTGGGCGTCGCCGGCGCCGACCTCGACGCGCTGGCGTACCTGGAGAACGAGGGCCCGATGTCGCAGCGCGACCTCGGCGACCGGCTGCTGCTGACCTCGGGTGCGATCACGACGCTGGTGGACCGGCTCGCGCGCGCCGGCTGGGTGCGCCGCCACCCCCATCCGCACGACCGGCGCAGCGTGCTGGTGGCGCTCACCGAGGAGGGCGAGCGCGAGGTGCACCCGGTGCTCGCGGCCTTCGACCGCGCCCTGGGCGACGCCGCGAGGGCGCTGCCGGCGGCCGCCCGCGCGGACGCCCTCCGCCTGCTGGCGGCCGTCGGCGACGCCGCAGCCGATGCCGTCCGCAGCCTGCCGGCCACGGACGGGCGCGCCGCGCGGCGGGCGCCGGTGGCGCTGTCGTGACCGGCGCCGGCGGGGAGACGCTCGCCCGCGACCGGGTCCGGGCGTGGGCCCTGCTCGAGGAGTGGGTGTCCTCGGAGGCGCTGCGCCGCCACTGCCGCGCGGTGGAGATCGCCCTGCGGGCGTACGCCGGGGCGCGGGGGGAGGACGCGGACGCCTGGGGCTGCGTCGGGCTGCTGCACGACTTCGACTGGGAGCGCCACCCGAGCCTCGACCGCCACCCCGCCGACGGGGAGCCCGTCCTGGCGGCACGCGGCTACCCCGCCTGGTTCCGCCGCGCGATCCTGAGCCACGCCGACCACACCGGGGTACCGCGGGAGACCCCTCTGGAGCACCACCTGTTCGCGTGCGACGAGCTGTGCGGGTTCCTGCACGCGTGCGCCCTGGTTCGGCCGGCCGGGCTCGCGGGGCTGGAGCCCCGGTCGGTGCGCAAGAAGCTCAAGGACCGGCGCTTCGCCGCCAACGTGAGCCGCGACGACGTGGCGCGGGGCGCCGAGGAGATCGGCGCCGACCTGGACGCCCACATCGCCTTCGTGGTCGCCGCGCTCACCCCCGCGGCCGCGGAGCTGGGGCTGCCCGCCGGCTGACGGGGGGGCGCCGGCGACGGCGCCCACCATGCGAGAGGCCCCGCCCCCCGGACCCGCGTCGCGCGCGGGGGTTTCCCCCCATGCGTCGGCCCGCGGGGCGGACGTAGCGTCGCCCGCAGAAGGCGTCGCCCCCGATCCCGGCGCCCTCCGGAGGGGGCGGCCCGTGGACACGACAGGGGAGACCAGCAGATGCGCGCGCACATGATCCGCCGCGTCGCCGTGACGGGCGTCGCCGGGGCCGTCGTGCTCGGCGCCGCGGGCGCGGCGAACGCGGCCGAGCAGCAGCAGAACGTCGAGCTCCGGCTCGCCTACGTCACCACCTCGCAGCACCCGTACGGCGTCGCGGTCGACTACTTCGCCCGCGAGGTGCGGCGGTTGTCCAACGGGCGCATCACCATCACGACCCGCCCGAGCTACCCGCAGGCCGAGCCCAACCTGCTCGCCGACGTCCGCGCGGGGACCTTCGAGATGGCGACGATCTCGACGGCCATCTGGGACGGCGCGGGCATCAACTCGTTCCAGGCCCTGCAGGCCCCGTTCCTGGTGAACGGGTACGCGCTGGAGCGCCAGATCATCGCCGGCCCCACCGGACGGCGCATGGCCGCCGCCGCCACGCGGCAGGCGCGGAACGTCGTCGTGCTCGCCATCGCGGAGGGCGGACTGCGCAAGCCGGTCGCCACCCGCCCGCTCACCAGCATCTCCGCATTCCGCGGCGCGAGCATTCGCGCACCGCAGTCGCGCGTGCTCGAGACGGGCCTCCGGGCGATCGGCGCCGAGCCCGATCCGATCCCGCTGCCGGAGGTCTACAACTCCCTCAAGAACGGCACGGTCACCGGCATGGAGGCCAACCTCGGGCTGATCGCCACGAACAAGTTCTACGAGGTGGCGCGGTACGTGACGGGCAACGTCAACTTCTGGCCCTTCCCCCACGCGCTGACCATCAACCGCGAGACCTGGAACCGCCTCTCCCGCCAGGACCAGACCGTGCTCCGGCGGGCGGCGGCGCGGGTGCCCGCCTACTCGATCGGGGTCGTCTCCGCACCGAGCCAGCTGCCGCAGCAGCTGGTCAACTGCGGCGTCCGCTTCGTCAACGCGTCGCCGCGCGAGCTGCGCCGGTTCGAGAGCCGCGGCCGCACCGCATACGCCGTGCTGTCGCGCCGCGACGCCACGACCGGCCGGTTCATCCGCGAGATCCAGGCGATCAAGAAG
>DATMJR010000231.1:0-5720 GCA_035553775.1 Miltoncostaeaceae bacterium
CGCTATCCGGCGCCTCCGTCCGCGTGGGCCCCCACCGTCCTCGCCGCCACCCGCACCCCACCGCGGTCGCCGCCCGCCTGCCGTCCGTCACCCGTGCGTTGCCGTTTCGTCCCGACTCGCCGCGGGAATTCGCGGGGTCCAAGCGGACGACACGGAGGGGACGACTATGTCGACCATCGAGGAGCGGATCGAGGTCCGCGTCCCGGTGCGGGTCGCATACGACCAGTGGACGCAGTTCGAGGAGTTCCCGCGCTTCATGGAGGGCGTGGAGGAGGTGCGTCAGCTGGACGACGCACACCTGCACTGGAGGGCGTCGGTGGGGGGCAAGACCCACGAGTGGGACGCCGAGATCACGCAGCAGGTGCCCGACCAGACGATCTCCTGGACGGCGACCGAGGGGTACCGGAACGCCGGTACCGTGAGCTTCCAGGCCCTCGACGCCGACCGCACCGAGATCCGCCTGACGCTCGATCATGAGCCCGAGGGCGCGGTCGAGAAGATGGGCGACTGGCTCGGCATGGCGCAGCGGCGCGCGCGCGGGGACCTGGAGCGCTTCCGCGAGATGGTCGAGTCGCGCGGCGCCCCCACGGGCGAGTGGCGCGGCGAGATCCACGGCGGCCAGACCACGGGCGGCATGTCCTCGGGCGCGGGCGGCATGTCGGGCGCGACCGGTATGTCGAGCGCCTCCATCGCGGCGGGCACCAGCGGCATGACCGACCGGCCGATGGGGAATGAGCGCGACACGATGATGGGGGCGGACCGCACCGAGTCCATGGGCCGCGACGCCGGGCTCGGCCGCGGCGACGACACCAGTGACGGTCCCACCCCGGAGACCCGCAGCGCCGGACTGGGTGGCGACATGGGCGCCGGCCGCCGGATGGGCGACGACCTCACCGAGGGCCCCACCCCGGAGACCCGGGCCGCCGACCGGATGAGCGACACCGGCATGGGCACCGGCATGGGCACGGGCATGGGCAGCGGGATGACCACGGAGACGAGCACCGGAATGGGAGACGACATGAGCATGGGCAACGACGACGACCGGTCCCTCAAGGACCGCGTGCTCGGCGACCGCGACCGCGACGACCGGGCCCACGCCGACCGCGACCTGGGCGACCGGGCCGAGGCCGAGCGGCGCGGCCGCACGGACCTCACCGAGGGCCCGACGCCGGAGACGCGGCACGCCGACCACGACCACACCCGGAGCGGCGACCGGATGGCCGGCGACCGGCTGGCGGGCGACCGGACGGCGGGCGACCGGCTCTCCCACGAGAGCCCGGAGGCGCGCGGCGAGGACGACCTCACGGACGGCCCCACGCCGGAGACGCGCGACGCGGTCCGCGACACCACCGACCGCGACGCGGCCGACCGCGACATGGGGCGCGGCGACCGGCTCGACCGCTAGCCGCTGACGGGACGGCGCCCGGCTTCGGCCGGGCGCCGCCTACGCGGGCTCGACCTGCAGGCCCGGGGGCGCCACGTCGGCCTCCAGTGCGCGGTGGGAGGGGCAGTACCGCGAGCCCTTCATGGCCTCCCGCCGGCAGGGCTTGCCCTTGCGGTTCGTCGCGGCGCAGAGGCCCATCGCGTTGTCGGTGCCCCCATCGGCGAGCGCGGCGCGCGCCAGTTCCAGGCGCACCTCGATGAGGGTCAGGGCCTCCAGCTGGTGGGCCGGGTGCAGCAGGGTCCGCACCTCGCGGAACAGATGCCGCGCCGCGTGCCCCGGGCTGTCCGGATGCGCCGCCACCAGGCGGACCGCGCCCTCGCAGGCATGCAGCAGGATGCGCCGGCGCCGTGGAAGGTCCTCCGGCGTGCCCGCCACGTAGGGGCGCAATGCCTGGTAGATGTCGCGACTGAACTCGTACACGGAGACGTCCGCCGGGATCGCACGACGGTCGTGTCCGGTGTATCGCGTCAGGGGACGGGGCAGAAGCCCCATCCGGACCCCCTACCGGTGGGGCATCCCCTCCGCGCCGTAGCGCGGGCGCTCGCGGCCCTCGTCGACGTCGTGATCGAGCCACACGTCCGAGACGTCGAGGACGTCGCGGGCGCGCTTGGCGCGGATGGCGCGCTCACCCTCGCGGATGGCCCACGCGTCCAGGTCGTCGTCCGTGGCGCCGGGGTGCGCCTGGCGCCAGACGGTGGCCGCGGCGGTGGAGACCACCGCATCGACGTCCGAGCCGCCCACGCGGAAGCGGTAGCGCCGGTGGACGTCGCTCAGCCCCACCTCTCGGGTGATCTCGACGAAGGTGACGGTGTCGTCGCTCACAGGGTTCTCCTCCCGGGGGGGTCGACGGCGCGTTCCCGCTCGCGCCCGCTGATGCGGTCCACGCGCCGCTGCACGCGGCCGTCCTCCACCGCGGCCAGCACGGCTCCCGTGAGGGCGACCGCGAGCGCCGCCCCGGACACGGCGAGGCGCCACTCTCCGAACGCGTAGGCGGCGATGCCGCCCAGGACGGCGCCGACCACCGCGGCCACGGGCAGCCAGGTGACGAGGCGCCGCGTGAGCCCGGCGCCCCCCGTGGGGTCGTCGCTGCGGCTCTCGAGGCGACGGCGTCGCGCTGGGGACGGCTCCGGCACACCGCCGCGGTTCCCGGCGGGGCACCGGCGAAACGCCGCGGGAGGGCGGAGGCGTGCGTTCCGGGGCCACCGATGGGGTACCGACGGTGCCGATGGAGGACGGACCGACGAGCGACGGGCGCACAGGAGCCGCGGGGACGCGCTCCCGCATCACGCCCGCCCGCGGGCGGGTCTGAGGCGTGCCCGCCCTCCGGCGCTCCACCGACCGGGAGGTCGGCTACACCCGCCGCCGCTACGGCAAGGGGTGGCGGTTCCTGGACCACCGCGGCCAGCCGGTCACCAACCCGCGGGTGCTGGAGCGCATCCTGGCGCTCGCCATCCCGCCGGCATGGAAGGACGTGTGGATCTGCCGCTCGTCCCGCGGCCACCTGCAGGCGACGGGCATCGACGCGGCCGGGCGCAAGCAGTACCTGTACCACCCGGCCTGGCGGCTGGAGCGCGACCGGGCCAAGCACGACCGGGTGCTCCAGTTCGCCGACGCGCTCCCCGCGCTGCGGCAGGCCGTCGCGTCGCACATGGGGCGCCGGGGGCTGCCGCGCGAGAAGGCGCTGGCCGCGGCGGTGGCCCTGCTCGACAACTCCTGGATCCGGGTGGGGGGCGAGCGCTACGCGGAGGAGAACCGCACCTTCGGGCTGGCGACGATCCGCTCCCGGCACGTGTCGGTCGAGGACGACCTCATCGTCATCGACTTCGAGGCGAAGGGCGGCAAGCGGCACCACGTCGAGGTGGAGGACCGGCGGCTGGCGCGGCTGGTGCAGGAGATGGACCAGCTGCCCGGCTACGAGCTCCTGAAGTACCGGGACGCGGGCGGGCGGCTGGTGGACGTCCGCTCCGCGGACATCAACGCGTACATCAAGGAGCAGATGGGTGAGGCGTACACCGCCAAGGACTTCCGCACGTGGGCCGGGACGGTCGCCGCGGCGCTCGCCCTGGACGCGCGCCGCGACGTCCCGGCCGGCCGGAAGCGCGAGCGCGCGGTCGCCGCGGCCTGCCGCGAGGCCTCCGAGCAGCTCAACAACACACCCGCCGTCGTGCGCGCCTCGTACGTGGACCCCCGCGTGATCGAGCACTACATGGAGGGCCGCACCGTGTCCGACATCGACCCGGACGCGCTGCCCGTGCGCGAGGGCCAGTCGGACGACGAGCGGGCGGTCCTCGCGCTGCTGCGCACGCCCCTCGACGCCGAGCGGGCGCTGGAGACGGCGGCGTGATCCGTTTCCTCACCGCCTGAGGAGCGACGTCCGGGGCCTCCGCGGCCCACCCGCATCAGGCCCGCGTGGCGATCTGCCGTGCCGTCGGCGCCGGCGTGCTGGTGTCGCCGTCGCACGGTGGTCCCCACAGGCCGCGCTTCGCCCGCCGCGCGTGCATCTCGGCGCGCCGGAACGAGGCGACGTGCGTGAAGGGCGCGGTCCGGCGGTAGACGTAGACTTTCGCGTGGCCGCTCGCGACCAGGGAGTAGTTCACGCTCGTCCCGGCCCCGGCGCGGTAGACGTAGGCGAGGAGCCGCCCGTAGCGGTCCCGGGTGTCCTGCGTGACGTCGGTGACCAGGCGGACGCGCTGGCCGATCGGCAGCAACCGCTCCACGCGTGCCGTCGCCTCCGGCCCGAAGCACTGAACCGGGGTGCCCGGCTTCCGGGTCTCGGGCGTGTCGATGCCGATCAATCGCACCGGCGTCTCGAAGCCGCGCGCCACGACCTTGATCGTGTCGCCGTCGACCACGTCACTGACCGTGCCGCTGAGCATGATCCCCGTCCGGACGGACCGCGCGGTCTCCGAGCGCGGTTCGCGCCCGGTCTGCTCGGTCCCGATCACGGGGCCGCCCGCGGTGCCGTCACCGGTCACGTCGCACCCTCCGGCGAGGAGGGCGACGGCGCCGGCCAGGCAGACGAGGATGGCGCGCGGGCCGTGCCGACCACGGACCGGGGCCACCACCCGGTCACGACGCGGGCGGGTGTTCGCCGCGATGCGGTCCGGCGACGGCCGTGCCGGGGGAGCGGGAGGCGGCGGAGCCGGCGGTGGGAGCGGAGCGATGTCCACGGGACATATCATCACCTCACCCCAACGCGAGGCGGGAAACATCGTGAACCGTGGCGGGCGGTCCCCCTGAGAGGCGTGGCCGTCCACGGCGAGCGAGACCGACGACCCCCGGCGGTTGGACGGGGCCCGACGCGCCCTTCTGCCTCCTCACGGATGCCCGGATCCGCCTCCACGCCCTGCGCCGAGCCCTGATGGTCGTCGGCGGTGGGACGGCGACACGTGAGGTCCGCGGCCAGCGCGCTGCCCGCCTTCAGGCGCGCTTCGACCGTCCGCTGCTGGTTGCCGCCCTACTGGTGATTCCCGCGCTCATCATCGAAGAGGGCAGGCTCCCGTCGCCCTGGCCGGTCGTCGGAACCGTGCTCAACTGGGTGATCTGGCTCGCATTCTTCGCCGAGGCGGCGGTGATGCTGGCCGTGGTCCCCGATCGATGGCGCTGGATCAGATCCCACCCCCTCGACGTGGCGATCGTGATCCTCACGCCGCCGTTCATGCCGGCGGCCGTGCAGTCCCTACGGGTCTTCCGGCTGCTGCGGCTGCTGCGGCTGCTCAAGGCGGTGCAGCTCTCGCGACACCTCTTCTCGATCAACGGCGTCCGCTGGACGGCCGTGCTGGCCGCCGCCACCATCGTCGCCGGAGGAGCGGCGTTCGCCCTCGTGGAGCGGGGGCAGCAGCAGCTGAGTTCGTGGGACGGCCTCTGGTGGGCCCTCACGACGGTCACCACCGTGGGGTACGGGGACTACGCGCCCGAGACCTCCGCGGGGCGGGTGATCGCTCTCCTGGTCATGGTCGTCGGCATCGGCTTCGTCGCGCTCCTCACCGCTGCCGCCGCGGAGCGCTTCGTCAACGCCACGGTCGAGGAGCGGGACCGCGACGACGAGATCATCCGCCGGCTCGAGGAACTCGCCCGCCGCCTGGACGCGCTCGAGGAGTCGGGCGGGAGGAACCGGTCCGACGCCCGGCGCGAGGACTCGACCACGGACTGACCCTCGTGGCCCCCGGTTCCCCCGATCGCCGGGAGTGAGGGGAACCCTGACGCCGCGAGGCATCGTGTCAGCCGCTCGGTCGCCGCCGAGCGAGCCGTCACCGCACCTCGGGCATCTCCGGCC
>DATMJR010000232.1:0-8582 GCA_035553775.1 Miltoncostaeaceae bacterium
GCCGGGGGCGGTCCCCGCTAGCCCTCGCCGGGGTCGGCGAGGGCCTCGGGCAGGCGCTCGGAGAGGCGGCGCGACACGGCCAGCGCCTCGTCGGCCAGCCGGCGCAGCGTCTCGGCGGTGGCGTCGGGGTCGCGCAGGCCCGCGGCGATCCGCTCCAGCTCGGCCACCTCGGGGGCGAGGTCGTCCCCGGCGGCGCCGGCGCCGGTGCTCACTGGGTCTCCCCCGGCCGCTCGCGCCGGCCGATGGTGCCGAGGATGCCGTTGACGAACCCCGGTGCCTCGGCCCCGCAGTAGGTCTTGGCCAGCTGCACGGCCTCGGCGATCGCCACCGCGGGCGGCGTGTCGTGCCAGTCGAGCAGCTCGTGCACCGCGACGCGCAGGATGTTGCGCTCGAGCGGCGCGATGCGCTGCGCCGTCCAGCCCTCGGCGGCGTCGGTGATGAGCCCGTCGAGGTGGTCGGCGTCCACCTGCACCCCGTCGACCAGCGCCCGGGTGAACTCGTCCACCGGGCGGCCCCGCTCGCGCTCGGCGTTGCGGGCGATCTCGTCCATGTCGCGCCCGGTGACGTCGCGCTGGTACAGCATGAAGACGGCCTGCCGCCGCGCGGCCCGCCGGCCCTCGGCGGTGGGCGCCGCGGGGGTCACGCCGCCAGCACCATGTGCGGCAGGTGCTCCGACCGCTCGAGCAGGTAGGACGTGGTGTACCGCCCGTCGATGAAGGTGGGCTCGCGGACGATGTCGCGGAACAGGTCGAGCGTGGTCGGAACGCCCGTCACCTCGGTCTCGTCCAGCGCCCGCCGCAGCCGGGCGACGGCCCGCGGCCGGTCTGCGGCCCACACGCAGAGCTTGGCGATGAGCGAGTCGTAGTTGGGCGGGATCATCACGCCGGGGGCGCAGAAGGTGTCGATGCGGATGCCGGGTCCGCCGGGCATCCGGAACTCGCGCAGGCGACCGGCCGACGGCCGGAAGCCCACCGCGGGGTCCTCGGCGTTGACGCGCACCTCGATGGCGTGGCCGACGGCCGGCGCCACGCCCGTGCGCGACAGCACCCCGCCCTGCGCCACGCGCAGCTGCTCGGCCACCAGGTCGAGTCCGGACACCAGCTCGGTCACCGGGTGCTCCACCTGCAGACGGGCGTTGAGCTCCAGGAAGAAGAAGTCGGCGCGGTCGTCCACGAGGAACTCCATGGTGCCCGCGCTGCGGTAGCCCCACGCCCGCGCGGCCCGCGCGCAGGCCTCGTGCATCGCCGTGCGCGTCGCCTCGGGCAGGTGCGGGGCGGGCGCCTCCTCCACCAGCTTCTGGTGGCGCCGCTGGATCGAGCACTCGCGGTCGCCGCAGATCAGCACGCCGCCGAGGCCGTCGGCCAGCACCTGCACCTCGACGTGGCGGGCGCCCTCCAGCAGCCGCTCCACGTACAGGCCGCCGTCACCGAAGGCGGCGACGGCCTCGCGCTGGGCCATGTCGAAGGCGGCGGGCAGCTCCGCCGGGCTCTCGACGCGGCGCATGCCGCGCCCGCCGCCGCCCGCGGCGGCCTTCAGCAGCACGGGGAAGCCCGCCCGCGCGGCCGCGTCCTGCGCCTCGCGCAGATCGGAGACGGCGCCGTCGGAGCCCTCCAGCACGGGCAGGCCGGCCTCGCGCGCCGCCTGCTTGGCCATGACCTTGTCCCCCATCCGGTCCATCACGTCCGGCGAGGGGCCGACGAAGGTGATGCCGTTGTCGGCGCACGCGCGGGCGAAGGTGGCGTTCTCGGATAGGAACCCGTAGCCCGGGTGGATGTGGGTGCAGCCGGTGATCTCGGCCGCGCCGATCACGTTTGCCATGCGGAGGTAGCTCTCGCCCGGTGGCGGCGGCCCGATGCACACCGCCTCGTCGGCGAGGTGCACCGCGGGGGTGTCGGCGTCCACCGTCGAGTAGACGGCGACGGTGGGGATGTCCATCTCGCGGGCGGTGCGGATGACGCGCACGGCGATCTCGCCGCGGTTGGCGACCAGGAGCTTCACGTCAGGAGGGGTCGATCAGGAACAGGACCTGGCCGAACTCGACCGGGTCCGCGTTGTTGCACGCGATCTCCCGGACCACTCCGGCCACCGGGGCGGTGATCTCGTTGAAGAGCTTCATCGCCTCGATCAGGCACAGCGGCTGACCCTCCTCGACGCGCACGCCCACCTCCACGAACGGGTCCGCGTCGGGCGAGGGCGCGCGGTAGAAGGTGCCCACCATCGGGCTCTCCACGCGGCTGAGGCCGGCGTCCGCGGGGGCGGCCGCGGCCCCGGAGCCGCCACCGGCGATCGGGGCGGCCACGGGCGCGGCGCGGCGCACGGTGACCCGCGCCCCGCCCACCTCGACCTCCACCTCGGCCTCGTCGGAGCCCTCCACCGCCTGGATGAGGGCGTCCAGGAGCGCGCGGTCGATGACCGCGCCCTCCTCCTCGTTGACCTCGGTGCGCAGGCTGCGGCGGCGGGCCACCAGGCGCTCCACCGCCTCCGGGAACTGGGCGCGCAGCACCAGGTCCTCGTCGGAGAGGGCGGTCGCCAGCCCCAGCTCCACCGGCGCGGGGGCCTCCCCGACGGCCACCTCGGAGGCCACCTCCTGCGCCTCCGGCGCCACCGGCCCGCGCAGCGGCCCGAAGTGGCCGGCCACGGCGGCGGCGAGCACGGGCTCGAGATCGTCGAACCGCCGCTCCTCGATGACGTGGTCGGCGGCCTGGGCCACCAGCGCATCGCCGAGCGGGTAGGCGAAGGTGAGCCCGCCCAGGTCGGCCGCGATGCGCCGCGCCTCGTCGGACACGGCGACCAGCCGCCCGGACATGCCCAGGCGCCCGAGGCGGCTGACTAGGCCCGCCTCCAGGTCGGGCGGGATGGGCACGGCCGGCCCGAACACCGCCGCGGCCGCCTGGCTGAGGCGGTCGGCCGTGATCAGCGGGCCGATGGCGCGGGCGGCGTCGTAGAGGGCCGCCTGGTCGCAGCGCAGCTCGCGGGAGCCGCCGACCAGCGCCGCGCGCAGGGTCTCGGCCGACGGGCGCGCGGCCGCGAGCGCGGCGGGCCCCGCCGCGGCGTAGACCGCCGACGCACCGGCCTCGATGCCCGCCCGCGCCAGCAGGGGCGCCAGGCCCCCGGGCGCCTGCACCAGCAGCTCCACGTCGCGCTCGGAGGCGCGCGTGACCGTGTCCACCAGCTCGGCCAGCTGAGCCGGCGACAGGTGCCCGGCGCCGTCGGAGACGCATACCGCCACCGCGCCCGGCAGGGCCCCGAGGGCCCTCGCCTCCTCCCGCCAGCGCGCGTCCCCCACCGCGGGCGCGGGCCCCACCACGAGGCTCGGCACGAAGTCGACGCCGGCCTCGGCGCACGCGGCCGCGATCGGGGCGAGGTGGTCGGCGCCGTTGAGCGGGTCGAGGGCGCGGATGCGGCGCACGCCGTTCTCGGCCGCGCACACCACGAAGGAGCGCAGCACCTCCTCGGCCACCGGGTGGTCGGACCAGAGCAGGCGGCCGTGCACCACAACGCCCACCGGGGTGCGCCCGGCGTGGCGCACCACGGCGCGCACCCGGTCCCACGGGCTCTCGGTGCGGAACTCCAGCACCGCGCGGGCCACGCGCGGGTCGACCGCCTCCAGGGCGAGCGCCCCCACCCGCGCCAGGCTGGCGGTCGCGGTGGCGATGTCGTCGGCGTCGATGCCCGACCCCCACGGGAACGTGGCGAGATCGCGCAGAGTGGTGTCGACGTAGCCGACGCCGCTCATGCCCCCACCCCCCGCGCCGGGGTGCCGCTCGTCCGGTGCGCCGTCACGCGCGCGCCGCGTACTCGCGGGTCCGCGTGTCGATGCGGATGCGGTCGCCCTCGTTTACGAACAGCGGCACCTGCACCGTCGCGCCGGTCTCGACCTCGGCGGGCTTGGTGACGTTGGAGACGGTGTCGCCCTTGACGCCGGGGTCCGTCCGGGTCACCGCCAGCTCCACGAACGTGGGCAGCTCCACGCGGAACGGGGCGTCGCGCACGAACAGCACCTGCACCTCGAGGTTGGGCGAGAGCAGGTCGAGGTTCTCGACCTGGTCCGCGTCGACCTGGATCTGCTCGTAGGTGTCGTTGTCCATCAGCACCAGCTGGTCGCCGTCCTGGTAGAGGAACTGCATGTTCTTGGAGACGGTGAGCACCCGCTCCAGCTTCTCGCCGGCCCGGAACGTCTTGTCGACGGAGTTGCCCTGGCCCATGTTCTTGAGCTTGGTGCGGACGAAGGCGCCGCCCTTGCCCGGCTTGACGTGCTGGAACGAGACGACGCTCCAGAGCTGGCCGTCGACGTCGATGACCCAGCCGTTCTTCAGGTCGTTGGTGCTGATGGTCGGCACGTCTCCCCCTATTCGCCGCCGCGCGGAGGCGCGTCCTTCGGATGACTCGACAGGATCTCGGCGCCGTCCTCGGTGACGGCCACCAGGTCCTCGATGCGGACGCCTCCGCGCCCCTCCAGGTAGATGCCCGGCTCGATCGTGACGATCATGCCCGGCGCGAGCGTGCCCGGGGCCTCCCGTCCGAGCCGCGGGGCCTCGTGGATCTCCAGCCCCACCCCGTGCCCGAGCCCGTGCCCGAAGGCCTCGCCGAGCCCCGCCTCCTCGATGACCCCGCGCGCCACGCGGTCGAGGTCGGCGCAGGCGATGCCCGGCCGCACGGCGTCGAGGGCCGCCCGCTGGGCCCGGTGGCAGACCCGGTAGGCCTCGGCGAGGTCGGGTCCGGGATCGCCGAGCACCAGGGTGCGGGTCATGTCGGAGCAGTAGCCGTCGACCACGGCGCCCATGTCGATGGTGAGCAGCGTGTCACCGGGGATGCGCGCGCCGGTGGGCACCGCGTGCGGGCGGGCGGCGTTGGGCCCGGCGGCCACGATGGTCTCGAAGCTCGCGCCCTCGGCGCCGTGCCGGTGGAGGGCCTCCAGGACGGCCCAGGCGACCTCGCGCTCGGTGCGCCCCACCACGCCCTGGGCGAGCACGTCGGCGAGGGCGTCATCGGCGACCGCGGCGGCCCGTCGGACGGCCGCGATCTCCTCCGCGTCCTTGACCGCCCGGACGCCCTCCACGATGCCCGTCTGCGGCGACAGCGTGCGCGCGGTGTCGCCGGTCTCGGCGAGCAGGGCGGTGAGTCGCGCCCCCTGGTTCATGGTCATGTGGGCGCCCTCGACGCCCACGGTGGCGTCGCGCGGGGTGAGCCGGGTCACGGCGGCGGCGGTGTCGCCCAGCAGGTCGCGCGCCCCCACGACCACCTCCACCCCGTCGTCCACCTGTCCGCGCGCGGCCACCGCGTAACGGGCGTCGGTGAGCAGCACCGTGCCCTCGGGGGCGATCACGGCGATGCCGTTGGAGCCGACGTAGCCGGTGAGGTACCGCACGCTCGGCAGGTGCGTCACCACCAGCGCCGACAGCTCGCGCGCCGCGACCGCCTCCCGCACCCTCGCCCGGCGCGCCGCGCTCACGCCAGCACCCCGGCCAGGTGGTCGAGCGCGTCGCGGTAGCCCTCCGGGCCCCGCCCCCACACCGCGTGGGAGGCCAGGTCGCGGATCACCGAGATGCGCCGGTGCGGCTCGGTCGCCCCGCGGGCCTCCACGTCGGACAGGTGCACCTCCACGAAGGGCACCCCGAGCGTCTCCAGCGCATCGCGGATGGACCACTGGTAGTGCGTCCAGGCGCCCGGGTTGACGATCGCCCCGTCCGCGATCCCGCGCAGGCCGTGCACGTGCTGCACGAAGGCGCCCTCGTGGTCGGTCTGGAAGCAGCCCACGCGCAGCCCCCGCTCGGCGCCCCAGCCGCGCACGCGCTCCTCCAGCTCGGCGAGCGTGAGCGTGCCGTAGTGCTGCGAGGGCCGCCGGCCCAGCTGGCCCAGGTTGGGCCCGTGCAGCAGGGCCACGCGCGGCATCACCGCGGCCGCGCCCGTCACGCGCGCAGCTCCTCGATGGCCGCCACCACGACCTCGCGGGCGGGGTCCTGCTTCAGCAGCACGGTGCCGGGCTCGCTGATCAGCACCATGTTGAGCGAGCGCGAATCCGCCTTCTTGTCGCGGCCCATCGCCGCGAGCACCGCCTCGGTGGAGACCGCGTCGTCGAGGCGTGTGGGCAGGCCGTGGCGCTCCAGCACGGCACGGGTGCGCTCACGCCACTCGGGCGCGAGCCCGCAGGTGCGCTCGGAGACCCGCAGCGCCGCCAGCAGCCCGAGGCTGATGGCCTCGCCGTGGTGGTAGAGGCGGTAGCCGCCCGCGGCCTCGATGCCGTGGCCCACGGTGTGGCCCAGGTTGAGGCTGGCGCGCCGGCCGAGGTCGTGCTCGTCGCCCTCCACCACGCGCAACTTGTGCGCGATGCACGCGCGGATCAGCTCCAGCAGGGGCCCCTGGGGGCCGGGCAGCGCGGGCCACGCCTCCACGCGGGCGAAGAACTCGTGGGAGTCGAGCAGGCCGTACTTGACGACCTCGGCGAAGCCGCACGCGAGCTCGCGGGCCGGCAGCGTGGCGAGCAGGTCGACGTCCATCGCCACCAGCTGGGGCTGCCAGACGGCGCCGACGTAGTTCTTGCCCTCGGGGATGTCGATGGCGGTCTTGCCGCCGATGGCCGAGTCGACCATCGCCAGCAGCGTGGTGGGCACGTGCACCAGGGGCACGCCGCGCTGGTAGACCGCGGCGACGAAGCCGGCCAGGTCGCCCACGACCCCTCCGCCGACCGCGATGAGCGCGTCCCCGCGGCGCAGCCCGGCGCGCGCGGCCTCGCGGCACAGGCGCTCCAGCTGGGCGAAGTCCTTGGAGGCCTCCCCGGGCGGCACGTCCGCGCGCACCACGCGCTGCCCGCAGGCCTCCAGCGAGCGCGCCACCTGCTCGGCGACCGGGGCCACGTTGCCGTCGTACACGATCATGCAGGCCTCGCCGCGGGCACGCGCGGTCCAGAGTGGCCCGATGCGGTGCACGAGCGCCGGGCCCAGGAAGACCGGGAAGCGCGCCGGGCCGATCTCCGCGTCGATAACGTGGCCGGCGAAGCGCTGGGTGGACGGCGGGGAGCTCACCGGGCCACCTCCGCCCGGCCGGCCACCCAGGCCGCGATCTCGTCGACGAGGGCCTCCACGGGCGCCTCGGCATCCACGGTCAGCCCCGCTACCTCGGCGTACCGCGGCATACGGCGCTCCAGGCGCCGGGCGAAGCGCCCCTCGTCGGTGGCCAGCGGGCGGCCGGACCCCGCGACGCGGTCCCAGAGCGACGCCGCGGGGGCGCGCAGCCACACCACCTGCGCCACCCGCCTGAGCAGGTCGCGCGTGCGGTCGCTCTCCACGGCCCCGCCGCCCAGCGCCAGCACCCCGTGCGGCTCCTCGGCGAGGATCCCCCGGATGGCGCGCTCCTCCGTGCGCCGGAACCACAACTCGCCCTTGGTGGCGAAGATGCGCGGGATCTCGAGGCCGGCCTCCTGCTCGATGCGCGCGTCGGAGTCGACCAGCGGGCGGCCGAGCCGCTCCGCGAGGGCGCGTCCCACGGTGGACTTGCCGGCACCCATGTAACCGGTGAGGACGACCCACGCCATCGGCGCGCGGTCAGGCCGGCGGCCGCGTGGCCGCCGCGGTGCGGCCGGCGTGCGTCATCCGCGCAGCGCGGCCAGGTACCGGTCGACCGACTCGTCCAGCTCCCGGATCGAGTCGCCCCCGAACTTCTCCACCAGCGCCTGCGCGAGCACGTAGGCGAGCATCGCCTCGCCCACCACCGCCGCGGCGGGCACCGCGCAGATGTCGGCCCGCTCCTTGAAGGCGCTGCGCGCCTCCTTGGTGGCCACGTCCACGGATGCGAGGGGGCGCGACAGCGTGGAGATGGGCTTCATCACCGCGCGCACCACCACGGGCTCGCCGTGGGTCATGCCCCCCTCGATGCCTCCGGAGCGGTTGGTGCGGCGGAAGTAGCCGCGCTCGGCGCTGTGGAAGATCTCGTCGTGCGCCCGCGAGCCCGGGATGCGCCCCAGCTCGAAGCCGGCCCCGAGCTCGACCCCCTTGATGGCCTGGATGCCCATGAAGGCGGCGCCGATGCGGGCGTCCAGCCGGCTGTCGCCCGTCACGTGTGAGCCGAGGCCCGGGACGACGCCGAAGGCCCACACCTCGAAGACGCCGCCGAGGGTGTCGTGCGACTGCCCGGCCTCCTTGATGGCCTGCCGCATGCGCGCCGACGCGTCCGGGTCGAGGCACCGCACCGGGCTGTCGTCGACGCCGTCGAAGCCCGCGAGCTCCAGGTCGTCGCGCCGGGGGACGGACACCGGGCCGATCTCGACGACGTGGGAGCGGATCTCGGTGCCGTAGCGCCGCAGCAGCGCCTTGAAGACGCCGCCGGCGGCCACGCGCGCGGCGGTCTCGCGCGCCGACGCCCGCTCCAGGATGGGCCGCAGGTCGTCGGTGCCGTACTTCATCATCCCGGCGAGGTCGGCATGGCCCGGCCGGGGCAGCGTGATGGGCTCCACCTCGGACTCGGGCGCCCACACCGCCATGCGGTCCTGCGCCCAGTTGGGGAAGTCGAGGTTGGGGATCTCCATCGTGAGCGGGCTGCCGATGGTGCGCCCGTGGCGCAGGCCCGTCTTGACCTGCACGCGGTCG
>DATMJR010000233.1:0-4418 GCA_035553775.1 Miltoncostaeaceae bacterium
TCGCTGCCGACGCTCTGCAGCAGGACGACGGCCGGGGCGGCGCCGACGGCGGCGACCACGAGCAGCCACCAGGCGGGTACGTGTGAGCGGAGCATCGGTCCTCCTCGGGTGGGATCCACCCCAGGCGTGCCGCGCCCCGGAGCGGAGGAAACGCCCGGGGGTCGCCCCGCACCACCCGCCTCAGCCGACCGGCGCCGCCCGCGCCTCGGCGACCGCGGTGGCGGCGTCGCCCACGAAGGGCGCGCCGTGGCCGGGAAGGAGCGTGCCCGCCCCGGTCGCGGCGATCGCGCCGAGCGACTCGCGCGCGCGGGCGCTGTCGGCGGTGGCGGCGCGCGCGACGATCCGCGGACCGCTCCGGTTCGTGTACGGGTCGTACGTGACCAGCGCGTCGCCGGTGATGCACACGCCCCGGTCGGGCAGGTCGAGGGCGCAGTGGCCGTCGGTGTGCCCCGGGGTGAAGACGACCCGGGGCCGGCCGGGCACGTCCAGCGTCCCGTCCCGGTACGGCGTCGGCTCCTCGACCCCGTCGACGCCGAGGGCGCCGGCGGCGGTCATGGAGGCCAGGACCCTGAGGAACGTGGGGTGGCGGACGCCGTACGGGGCACGCGGCCGCTCGTGGTGGTAGCGCCAGGGGTGGTGGGCCAGGGGGACGTCGGCCTCGTGCACGAGCACGGGCACGCCCAGCTCCCGCCGGGCCCGCTCCGCGAAGCCGACGTGGTCGAAGTGGGCGTGGGTGAGCACGACCGCCGCGACGTCGGACGGCCGCCGCCCGATGGCGCGGAGCGCGTCGCCGAGGGTGGACCACGACCTTGGGTGGCCGGCGTCGACCACCGTCACGGCCTGCCCCTCCTCGAGCAGGTACCAGTTGACGTAGCCCTCGCTGATCCGGTGGATCCCCTCGGCGACGTTGCGCTCCAGCATCCCGCTGCTCCGGGTCCGCCCGCCCTAGGCGAGCACACCCTCCTCACGAAGCGACTGCACGGCGACGTCGTCCCAGTGCGCCTCGATGAAGCGGGCCATCTCCTCCTCCTCGCGGCGGTTGATGCGCGCCACCTCGGCGGTCGCCTCGTCGCCGGCGCGGACGGCCACCCGCTCCAGCAGCTGGTAGGCCGCGATCTCGAGATGCTCGGTGGCGTATCCGTCGCGGGCGTTCTTGCCGGCCTTGTCGCCCCGGCCCATGTCGAGCACGCCCTTCATCGTGGCGCCGGCCTTCGCCGCCATGCTCTTGACGGTGGAGGGTGACTCCCCGTACGCCTCGAGCCGCTCGCGCAGCCGCTCCTGCTGACGCACCGTCTCCTCCTGGTGCTGCTCCAGCCGGGACCGCATCGCGGGGTCCTCGGTGGTCGAGATCATCCCCTGCAGCATCGTCTCGACGTTCTGCTCCAGCGCGATGGCGTCGGTGATGTAGCTGGTGAGCTTGTCCTTGATGTCCGACTCGGGCACGTCGTGTCCTCTCAGGTGATGGTGCGGTGCGGGTGGCGGGGGGACGGGCGCGCCCCCGGGTGACGCCTGTCCGGCGGAGCTAGTCGCGCACGCCGCCCCACGGGTTGGCGTCGTAGGACGTCTCGGCCCGGGCGCCGTCCGGTCCGCCCGGGCGGCCTCCGACGAGCTCGCCGCGCCAGGCTCCCGACGCGGCCCCGCGGGACTCGATCATGTCCCGGAAGCGCTCGAGGTCGTTCTGGACGCGCCGGGAGGCGAAGCCGAGCCAGCTGCCGACCTTCTCGGCCGCTCCCTCGGGCTCGTACGCGAGCACGACGGTGACCTTCGTGCGGTCCGGGCCGTCGGGTGCGAACCGGACGCTGCCGGCCGCGTCGTACCCGTCGGTCGCCTTCCAGGCGATGATCCGGTCCGGCACCTGCTCGGTGATCTGCGCCCGGTACTCGTGGGTGCGCCCGCCGATCTGCACGCGCCAGTTCAGGTGCGCGTCGTCCAGCTGGCGGACCTCCTCCACGCCCTCCATGAAGCGCGGGAACTCCTCGAACTGGGTCCACTGGTTGTATGCGGTGCGCACGGGGACCCCGACCTCGACGGTCTCCTCGATGCGTGTCATGCCGTCCCCCTCCGTCCCGGATGTCCAGCGACGCGGGGGGCCTACCCGGGCCCGGCGGAGGGGGAAACCCGCCGGCGGCCGGGACGGGTGGGCGGAGGCACGGCCCCGGCCATGCCGGGGCCGGGTGAGGCGGGGGCGGCCCCGGCGGCGCCGGGGCCGCCGGGGCTACGCCAGCGTCACCTCGTCGCAGAGGTAGACGTCCTGGACCGCGTTGAGGAGGGCGATGCCCTCGGTCATCGGCTTCTGGAAGGCCTTGCGCCCGGAGATGAGGCCCGCGCCGCCGGCCCGCTTGTTGACCACGGCGGTCAGCACGGCGTCCTGCAGGTCGGTGGCGCCCGCGGCGCCGCCCGAGTTGATGAGCGGGCTGCGGCCCATGTAGCAGTTCGCGACCTGGTACCGCGTCATGTCGATGGGGTGCTCCGACATGAGCTGGGAGTACATCCGGGCGTCCTGCTTGCCGAAGCCCAGGTCCTTGAAGCCCGGCGCGGCCGTCTCGGGCAGCTTCTGCTTGATGATGTCGGCCTGGATGGTGACGCCCAGGTGGTTGGCCTGGCCGGTGAGGTCGGCGGCCGTGTGGTAGTCGGCCCCGCCCTCCTTGGCGCGGTTGAAGGCCGGGTTGCGCGTGTAGCACCAGAGCACCGTGGCCATGCCCAGCTCGTGCGCGGCGGCGAAGGCGACGCTCACCTCCTGGATCTGGCGCTTGCTCTCGGGCGAGCCGAAGTAGATGGTCGCACCCACCGCCACGCAGCCCTGCTCGAAGGCCTGCTTGACCGACCCGAACATGATCTGGTCGTACGCGTTGGGGTACGACAGGAACTCGTTGTGGTTGATCTTGAGCAGGAACGGGATGCGGTGCGCGTACCGCCGCGCGCAGGTGCCCAGGGCCCCGAGGGTGGTGGCCACGGCGTTGCACCCGCCCTCGATCGCCAGCTCCACGATGCGGACCGGGTCGAAGTAGTCGGGGTTGGCCGCGAACGAGGCGCCGCCGGAGTGCTCGATGCCCTGGTCGACCGGCAGGATCGACAGGTAGCCGGTGCCGGCGAGCCGTCCGTTGTCGAACAGGGCCTGCAGGGAGCGCAGCACGGGGATGGGGCGGTCCGTGTCGCGCAGCACCCGGTCGACGAAGTCCGGCCCCGGTGCGACCAGTCGCTCGGCGGGGATCGTCTCGCACCGGTGTGAGAGCAGGCCGTCGGCCCGGTCCCCGAGGATCTCCACGATCCCGTCGATGCCCGCCATGCTGGTCGTCGCCATGCCGTTCCTTTCGTGCGTGCGGCCCTCGCCCCTGTGCCGTCACCATAGCCCAGCGGCGAGGGCGCCGACCCCCGCGGGCCGCGGGGCTAGTCGACCAGGAAGCGCGCCGCCACGGCGCGCTCGGACGACGCCGCCGCCGGGTCGCGTCCGGGCACGGGCGCATCCGGCGGCGGGGCCGCCGGGACGGGGCGCGGCCAGCACATGGCGACCAGGGCGATGAGCAGCGCGTTGCGCCCCGCCAGCATCCAGATCGGGGCGGATTCCAGTGCCACGAGGTCCCAGTACCGGCCGGGGAACCACAGCTGCGTCGCCACGAGCGCGGCCACCGTGGTGGCGAGGGCGGGGACGCCGTACCGCCCGCCCACCAGCAGGCCCAGGGGCACCAGCCAGAGCATGAACTGCGGCGACAGCACCTTTCCGCCGGCCACGACCGCCGCCATCGTCGCCGCCAGGGCCGCCGCCATCAGGCGGGCCTCGGTGCCGCGCCGCGACCGGCGCAGCCCGGCGGCGAGGGTCGCGGCAACGGCGACCACGACGGCGATCACCACCGTGGTGGTGAGGACCGCCACGACGGCGGCACCCCGCCCCGCGAGGCCCTGGCTGCCGAACGAGTTCTCCACGCGCACGCCCGTCCCCGCGAGCTCATGGAGCACCAGCAGGTAGGAGGCGGGCAGCGACTCGATCTGCGGCGGCCGGTCGAGGTGGTAGCCGACCATGTCCCACAGGCCGCGCGGGGCCACCAGGGCGATCGCGGCCAGCGGGGCGGCCACGGCCGCCAGGGAGCCGAGGGCGCCGCGCAGGGCCGCCCGGCCCGAGGTGCGGTGCGCCTGCCAGATCACGAGCACGGGGATCAGCACGAGGGGGACCAGCTTCACCAGGACGGCGGCCGCCAGCAGTCCCCACATCCCGCGCCAGCGCCCGGCCGCGGCCGCCGCCACCAGCCAGGCCAGGAGGGCCGCCAGCACGGGATCGAACCGGGTCTCGACGAGGTTGCCCAGCAGCAGGGGCACGAGGCCGGTGACGACGCCGGCGGCGACCTGGCGCCCCCGGCCCAGGCCGAGCGCCCGGGCGGCGACCACCGCGCCCGCGGCGGCGGCGGCCATGGCGAGCATCATCA
>DATMJR010000234.1:0-3953 GCA_035553775.1 Miltoncostaeaceae bacterium
GGGTCGCGGCGACGCCCGCTCCCACGCCGACCTCGCCGCGACCCTGCACGCGCTCGACCACCCCGAGGCCGCCACAGGCGCCGCGCGCGGCGCGGCCGAGCTGCCCTGGGGCCGCTGGTGGGGCCTGCTCGCCGCGGGCCAGGCGGCGTCCCACGCCGACCTGGGCGACCGGCTCGAGGAGGCCTTCCGGGTGCCCACCCGCGGCCCGGACGCGCGCGAGGTACGGCGGCGGATCGCCGACCTGCGCGACGAGCTGGCGGCGCTCGCCGGTGACGCGGACGCCGACGCCCGCTTCGCGCTGCTGGGGATGGCGGACGGGCCGCCACGCCGCGTGCTGCTGGTGGGCCGCTCGTCGGCCGCCTTCGTGGTGGCGCCGGCCTGGGAGGGCATGCGGCTGGTGCGCCTCGGCCCGTCGGAGGGACCCGCCGGCGGCAACCGCGCGCACCACACCCTCGCCGAGATCGTGCAGCAGGTGCGCCGCGGCGAGCGTGGCGGCAACCGCCCGGTGCCCCCCGACGACCCGCCGCCGCTGGACGCCGCGGAGCTGCTGGAGGGGCTGCGCGAGGGGCGCGGCGCACGCGACCGGCGCCTGCTGGAGCTGGCCGACGAGGTGCGCGAGGAGCGGGCGCGGCTTCGCGAGGCGCGCGCGAAGCTCGAGGACGACCGCGCGGTGCTCCGCCACGCCCTGGATCAGGTGCGCACCCTGCGCGAGGAGGGGGTCGCCGCCTCGGCCGGCGTCCCGACCACCCGCGAGGAGGCCGCGGCGCTGCTCGCGGTCGCCCCCTCGGCGGGCCCCGAGGAGGTGGAGCGGGCGTGGCGCCGCGAGGTGGTGCGCTGCCATCCGGACCGGGTCGCCGAGCTGCACCCGGGCATCCGCGAGCAGGCCGAGGGCCTCACCGTTGCGCTCAACGCCGCCCGCGACCTGCTGCTGGGGCTGGGGGTCCGCCGCCGCCGCTGAGCCCTCCCGGGGCGGGCACGGGTTCGCCCGCACCCGTGCCGGGAACCCCCGCGCCACGGAACCGCACGGGGAGGTGCTGGCGTGGGCGGGACACTCAGCGAGGCGATGGCGCAGGAGCTGCAGCGGCTGCGCGACGAGGGATGCCTGGTCATCGGGCCGAGCGGCGTCGCGCCGGGCGACACGCCGCCGACGGCCGACGCGAGCGCGACGGGCGCGGGCTCCCACGTGCAGATCCGGCGCGGCCACCGCTTCGTGGAGGGCTTCGGCGGCACGCCGGACGAGGCCGTGCGCGACGCGCTCGGCAAGATGGAGCCGTACGACCCCACCGACACGGCGCCGGGCGGACCGCCCGGGAAGTTCCTGGCGGGCGACGTGTGACGGGTGGGCGTTCGCGCGGGCGGTGGCCGGGCATAGGCTCGGTCGACCGCCCGTGCGTCGCCGGAGGCCGCCATGAGCACGACCGCCCTGTCCGGATCGTCGCGCGCCGCCCTGTACTGGCGCGCGACGCGGCCCCTCTACCTGCCCACGTCGGTCCTGCCGGCGCTGGTGGGTGCGCTGGTGGCGGTGGGCGCCGAGGGCGCGCGGTGGTGGCTGCTGCCGGTCGCCCTGGTGGCGATGCTGCTGGTGCACTGCGGGGTCAACGTCACCAACGACGTCGAGGACCACGCCCGCGGCGTGGACGGGCCCGAGAAGCTGGACAACTCGCGGGTCTTCACGCTCGGGCTGCTGGGCGTGCGCGAGGGGCGCCTACTGGCCTGGGGCTACTTCGGGCTCGGCGCCCTGCTGGGGGTGCTGATCGTGGCGGTCCAGGGGCCGGCGCTGCTGGTGGTCGGCACGCTCGGCATCCTCGGCGGCTGGCTCTACACCGCCGGCCCGCGGCCCTACAAGTACCTGGGGCTCGGCGACACGCTGATCATCCCGCTGATGGGCCCCATGATCACGCAGGGGGCCTACACGGCGATCACCGGCGAGGGCTTCCACGCGCCGGCCGCCGCGGTCGGCCTGGTGCCGGGCCTGCTGGTGGCGGCGGTGGTGCAGGGCAACAACCTGTCCGACATCCTCGAGGACGGCCGCGCGGGCATCCGCACGCTTGCGGTGCGGCTCGGCTTCGGGCGGGCGCGCGTGCTGTACCTGGTGAGCCTGACGCTGGGGTTCGCGGTGCTGCCCGTGCTGTGGCTCACCGGCATGTTCGGCCCCGCGGTGATGCTGCCGCTGGTGCTCGCGCCGCTGGCGCTCGCCCGCGCCCGTCAGGCGCTCTCCGCACGCGGCCCCGGGGAGGACGTGCTGCGCACGCTCGCCCCCGCCACCGCCCAGGTGCACCTGGGGGCGAGCGTCCTGCTGGCGGTGGGCGTGCTGCTCGACCGGGCGCTCGGCTGACCGCGACGGCGCGCGGCCGCGGCGCTCACACCGCCGCGGCCATCCGCGCCACCATCTCCTCCACCAGTGGCGGCGCGGTGGCGAAGTTCAGCCGCGCGAAGCCGGCGCCCTGTCGCCCGAACGCGGGCCCCGGCACCAGGGCCACCCGGCCCCGGGCGAGGAAGGCGGCGGCGGGGTCGTCGCCCAGGCCGAGGCCCCGGCAGTCGAGCCACGCGAGGTAGGTACCCTCGGGAGGGGACCAGCGGACCTCCGGGAGCCGTTCGTCCAGCCGTGCTCCGAGCAGCGCGCGGTTGGACGCGAGCAGGTCGCGCACCGCGGTGAGCCAGGCGTCGCCGTGCGTGAAGGCGGCCTCCGCGCCGATCGCCCCGAGCAGGCCCGCCCGATCGGCCAGGTCGGGAAGCCGGGCCACGGCGGCGCGGGCCTGCGGCGACGCCGTCACGATCACGCTCGCCTTGAGGCCCGCCAGGTTGAAGGCCTTGGAGGCCGAGGTGAGGGCGATGCCGCAGGCCCGCGCGGCGTCCGAGACCTCCAGCCACGGAGTGGGAGTCGCGCCGGGGAGCACCAGCGGCATGTGGATCTCGTCGGCGAGCACCCAGATGCCCGCGGCGGCGCACCGCTCGGCGAGGGCGCGCAGCTCCGGCCACGGCGACACGCGCCCGGTCGGGTTGTGCGGGTTGGCGATCACCAGCACCCGCACGCCGTCGAGCAGGTCGGAGTCGAAGGTGCCGTCCGCCGCCAGCGGCAGCTCCCGCACCCGCACGCCGGCCCGCGGCAGCGCGTGGAAGAACGGCGGGTAGGCGGGCACGGTGAACGCCACCAGCTCGCCCGGCGCGGCCAGCACGCGGCACAGCTCCACCAGCCCCACCACGACGTCCGGCGCCAGGGACACCTGCTCCGGGTCGACGGACCAGCCGAGCCGGCGCGCGGCGAACCCCGCGAACGCCGTGCGCAGCCCCGCGGGCGTGCCCGGGGTGTACCCCACGTCGTTGGCGGCGACCGCCGCGTGCAGGGCCTCCGCGACGGGGGGCGCGAGCGGGAAGTCCATCTCCGCGATCGTCGACGCGAGCACCCCCGGCGCCTGCTGGGCCCACTTCTGGCTGCGGCGACGGTTGAGTGTGGCGAGGTCGGGGACCGTCAGATCGACGGCACCGCCCGCGGCGCGCCCGGTCAGGGCGCCTCCCCCCGGGTGCCGGACTCGAGCCCGGCGGGCGCGAGCGTCCGGTCCAGCAGCAGCCGCCGTCCGCGGAGCCACCGCACGCGCAGGCTGCCGCGCAGGTGCTGGTCCACGTGGCCGCCCGGGGCCTCCGCGGCGGCCGGGAACGGCAGGGCCACGGGCGGCTCCGGGCCGGCGCCGGCCTCCACCTCGACCCGGTCGCGGCCGGACCGGCCCCGCAGGTGCCACCGCCCGCCGCGCACGTCGGCCGTGACGAGGCCGGTGGGGAGTCCGAGGCGCACGAGTTCGCCCCCGTGACGGAGCACCAGCGAGGTCGCCCGCAGCGCGAGCGGGCCGAGCCGCACCGCGCCGCCCGCGAACGCGACGGTGGTCTCGGCGTCGTGCGCCTCGCCCCACCACCAGCGCTCGGGGAACCCGGGCCCCCAGTTCTTCTCGGCGTACACC